>JAESTG010000189.1 GCA_016763715.1 Flavobacteriaceae bacterium | reverse complement strand
TAGGACTTGCCGTTGCAAATATACAGCCATTTTAAACTTTCTACAAGCATTTTATCGCTCAATTATTATTGATTATCTTGCCTTAAATTTCAAAGTTAGCATGCAAGATTACAAGCTTTTAGTACTCACCTTGTTAGTTACTTTTTTCATTGGCTGCGGAAGTGAATCCGATAACCCAAACGATCTTTTTTCAGTATCTATTAAGGATGAAAAAAAAGCTTATAAAACATCCGATGTTTTAAAAGTCTCTATTCAGAATAAAAAAAATGAAACCATCGAAAGTATTAGCTACACTATAGATGGGAAGCCTTTTATTACTTCGGAAGATAATTCAGAAAAAAACATTGAATTGTTAAACCAAAAAATGGGGAAACGAAATTTAATTGCTAAAATTACAGCAGATGGCTCTACATATACCGTATCTAAAACCATTACCATCACGGCGACTAAAGCCCCTAAATTATACGGTTACAACATCCTCGAATCTTACCCTCACGATATCAAAGCTTTTACTCAGGGGCTAGAATTTGAAAATGACACGCTTTATGAAAGTACTGGACAACGTAAAAAATCTACTTTGCGTAAAACTAACTATACAACTGGAGAAGTTTTAAAAAATCAAAAGCTGGAAGACCAATATTTCGCAGAAGGTATCACTATATTAAATGACAAGATTTATCAGTTAACATGGCAACGAAACACTGGTTTTATCTACGACCTGAATTCCTTCAGTAAAACAGGAACCTTTGTGTATGGAGCAAGTAAAGAAGGTTGGGGTCTTTGTAACAATGGAACCGCCATCTATAAAAGTGATGGAACCGAAAAGATATGGACTCTTAATTCAAATACTCTAGCCGAAGAAAGTTATATCGAACTCTATACCAACACTAGCAAAATTCCAAAAGTGAATGAACTGGAATGGGTAGACGGTAAAATCTACGCTAACATCTGGCAGAAAGATGCCATTGCAATTGTAAACCCAATAAATGGAGCTGTAGAAGGTGTTATAGACATGAAAGGACTACAAGCACAAGTTACGCAGCACGAAACTTTAGATGTTCTAAATGGGATAGCCTACAAAGGAGAACCCAACATTCTTTATGTAACTGGTAAAAACTGGGATAAATTATTCAAGATTGAGGTCGTGGAGAAATAGTAAGCTGCGATTTCTAAAAACTTGAATAACTAAACTTAATACTTCCAAAAAGAACGAATACTTTCCAACAAAGGGCGTTTACTAATTAAAACGACCTGTTCCCTCGATAGTGGTTTTTATAATGGGCAATTTTTAAGTGCTTTGGATAACAATTTAACCCGTATCCAATTCAGTTATGAAAAAAGCCATTACTATTACTGTTCCAGAACCATGTCATGAAAATTGGGACCAGATGACCCCGACAGAAAAAGGGAGATTTTGCGGTGTCTGTACCAAAGAAGTAATCGACTTCTCAAAATCTTCAGACGAAGAACTTATCAAAAAAATAGGTTCTGGGCAGAGTCTCTGTGGTAGGTTTAGCACCACTCAATTAAATCGAAAACTCACCCTCGAAAGAAAATCACAAAATAGCTTATTACCTTATGCAGCTTCACTATTGCTTCCATTAAGCTTGTTGAGCGGATTAGACACCTTAGCACAAGGTGGTCCCAATGTTTCCGAATCACATTATACTTCACTGGGGATTGGTAGTAATCCAACAGATAGAATTCGAGTAACAATCACTGGGTTTATTACAAATATGCAGGGTGTTCCTGTATCCAATGCAAAAATAGTTGTAGAGGAAACAGGAGAAACTGTACTCAGTAACATAGACGGATCATATCGTATTGTTTGTATTAGCGGGTTTACACTTACCTATGAAGCGGAGAATATGCAAAAACAAAAAATAACCATTGGCACAGCTCATGCACAACTCAACATTGCGCTAGAAAACCTTCCTGTTATTTCTATCCTTGGAGGTATGGTTGGAATTGTTGTTGAGCATGAAGAAGCTATTAAGAAAAACACGTTAAGTTGTTCAAGTGCAGATGAAATAGAGGTATTGAAAACAAAAGGAAAATTTATTTCCCAAGAAACACCTGTCATTGAAGAACAAGAAAAAGGTAAAAAACTAATCTCTATAAACGGAACCATCACAGATGAAAACAACCTACCTCTACCAGGAGTAAATGTGATGATTAAGGGAACCACACATGAAACTCAAACCAATTTTGATGGAAATTATTCTATTAACTCTGAATCCAATCAGACATTATTATTTCAATATTTAGGTTATGAAACCAAAGAAGTGCTCTTATCAAATATTTCCAATTCTATTGACATTAAAATGGAAGCTATGGTAGAAGGCTTCGTTGTTATGACTACTGGGGGATACCAGATTAATGAAGATGACACTCCATCTGTGAACAATCCTTTCAACTATCAATCACCTCAATATGACCCAAAACAAGAGGAACGAATTGAAAAAAGAAGAAAAGCAGCAGCCAATGAGCTAGCGTTTCAAAAGATAAAACTGGAACGAAAGAAAGCGGCCAAAGCAGCTAAAAATCGCAAAAGAAAAAGAAAGTAGGCAGTTCCTTTGCCGAGGAATATTGTGGTGGATTGTAATTAAACTGATACGTATTTGGAGGGATACTTAATTACAACCATCACAGCCCACTTTGCATTATTCAGTAAATACATCGATAATTCATTGGAAACTTTGCCTTTCTAACAATAATAAGCTTCATAAAAAGTTATATTTTTACTAAAAATTTACTTGCATGAAGTATTTATATGGATTAGTTATTCTTTGCGGTGTCGTTTTATGGAGTTCTTGTCGAAACGACTTTGAAACCGTCCCAAGTACTGGGAACCTTGAATTTTCTCGTGACACCATCTTTTTGGATACTATTTTCAGTAATATAGGTTCTAGTACCTACAACCTAAAGGTATACAATCGAAGCAATGATGACATCAACATTCCTACACTTAAGCTAGGTGACGGAGAAGAATCTAACTACCGTCTAAACGTAGATGGTGTAGCTGGAAAAGTATTTGAAAACGTAGAAATACTAGCAAAAGATAGCCTCTTTATTTTTATTGAAACTACCGTAGATATTAATACACAAACTGACGACATGAGCTTTTTGTATACCGATCAAATAAAGTTTGACACTGGCGGCAATGAGCAAAATGTAGAATTAGTAACCTTGGTTCAAGATGCGATTTTCCTTTTTCCAGAACTGGATTCAGAAGGAATGGTGGGTACCATAAGCCTTGGGTTAGATGAAGGAGGCAATCCTATCTTAGTAGAAGGCTTTATACTTGATGAAGACCAACTAAAATTCACTAATGAAAAACCCTATGTCATTTATGGCTTCGCGGCTGTTCCCTCTGGAGGAACACTCGTTGTAAACGCAGGAGCTAGAATACATTTCCATGAAAATAGCGGTATTATTATTGATGAAAATGCCACTATACAATGCAACGGACTACCAAGTAGCGACCCCGTATTGTTAGAAAACGAAATTATTTTTGAAGGCGATCGCTTAGAACCATCTTTTGCAGATATTCCTGGACAATGGGCTACTATTTGGCTTAGAGCTGGAAGCACCAACCACTCCTTTACCAACACAACAATTAAAAACGCCATTGCTGGCATTTTAATGGATAGTAATGATGGTGACCTCACTCTTAGTCTGCAAGATGTACAGATTTACAATAGTTCAAACGTCGGTATTTTAGCTCGAAATGGAAACGTGTATGGAGAAAACCTAGTAATCAATAATAGCGGGCAATCTTCTTTGGCAATCTCTTTAGGAGGAACTTATAATTTCAATCACTCTACCTTCGGAAATTACTGGGCAAACAGTTTTAGATCTTTCCCAACGGTTCAAATTGATAATATTATTCCAGATGTAGCAGAAGCCGACCTTATAGAAGCCAACTTCACTAATTGTATTATCTACGGAAGCGAACAACGCGAACTCGGATTTATACAATCTGAGAACGCCTCTTTACTATTCAATTTCAATTTCACTAATTGCCTAATCGCATTTGATGATCCAAATGGTGATTTTACAGACCTCCCGAACTATGATTTCAGTAATACAAATTTATACACCAACTCTGTATTTAATGCAGACCCTGTTTTTCAAGACGTAACTTTAAACAATTTAAATATTAAACGAGGTGAGTCTGGTGCTGAAGGTATTGGAAAAGGCGGAGTACTTCCTATTCTAGATCTGAACGGCACTACTCGTAATGGTTCCAACCCAGATGCTGGTGCTTATGAAAGTACTGAATTTCCTGATGAGGGATAAATCCACTGCTCTATAATTACTACTTTTCATGTTTTGAGTTGGGAATGAAGAATAAAAACCAAGAGTAACATTAAAAATTCCTAGGTGACGATGGGTTAAACCTCACAATCTTCGTTTTGACTCCACTGTAATCTCAGAACCCTCTGCCAATAATACTGAAGTTGGTTCTACATCATTAAGAAAAGTAAATTCAGCACCATAATTCAGTTTAAAATCGAAGTCAGTTGTAGCTCCCAACACTGGATATTGCGACCATCTGGGATGTGTCACTTCATACTCATTAGTTTTCTTTGCTGAAACCTTAGCGTACCCCCAATAATGTTCCGTAATAAACTCTGCCTCACTTCCTTCAGGAATAGGAACTAGTTTGTCTTTAGCCCTTACCGTAATTTGTTGCCAACCAGAAGGCAATTTCCATTGGTATTCTACTCTTAAAACATCATTTTTTGATGTCCAGTTGTATTTCATAGGTTTGGTTACATAATGCTCTTTGTATATGGTATTTGCCACAAAACTTAACGCCCATTTTGGAACAATCTCTTTGATAAATACCACCCCTCTTCTCGTTTCTCCATTCACTATTCGCTTTACATAAAAACGCAAGTTTACCTCTTCAAAACTTGAATGAAATGGTATTTTAACTCCCAATAGCTTCGTATTCTGAAACAAAAAACCCACTACACTCAAATAACATTTCCCTTCCCATAAGTCTAATTCTGTTCCAAAAGGAAGATGTGGCACCAACACCTCGGGTTCCACTACATAGTTAAACAGAACTAATTTTCGCCATTCGGCTTTTAGGAAACTCATAAAGGATATGCTCTAATTTTTCTCATTAATTTATAGCGACCATTTTGATTTATTTTTAAAATCTACGATTCATTAACAATCTCAAAATAAGCCATATGAAGTATTTATAAGCTAAAACTCGCGTGAATCTTCTTCCAAAATGGCGTACATATAATTATCCATCCAACCGCTTTGAAGGGGGAGTATTTTTCGACATAAACCTTCTCTCAACATACCAACACGTTCAAGCAAGGCAACCGATTTATAATTTTGCGTGGCCACTCCTGCCTCGATACGGTGAAGTCTCAATTCGCTAAAACCATAACTAATAACTGCATTTACGGTCTCAGTAGCAAAACCCTGCCCCCAGTGATTGGGATGTAGACTATAATGAATTTCTCCTTTCCTATATTTTTC
>JAESTG010000188.1 GCA_016763715.1 Flavobacteriaceae bacterium | reverse complement strand
TCATTTTTTTTATTTTAAAAGAATCTAGGAGTTAAAAATCGCTCTGTTTTTTTACTATTACCGATTTCAAAACGTAAGAAAATTTCGTGCGATCCCGAATTGTAATTTGCTAATTCCTGAATTCCATAATCATATGCATAACCAATCATTAAGCTCTCATTAATCTGAAACCCAGCTAAGGCACTTACTGCAGCGTCAAATCTGTAAGCTGCTCCCAAAGTAAAAGTATCGTAAAACAAAAAATTAGCAGATAAATCTATGGATATGGGCGCGCCAGAAACGAATTTACCTATAACCGCTGGTTTAAATTTGGTACTCTCACTTAATGAAAATACATAGCCTCCTATGATATAAAAATTTGCTTTTTCGGTTGCATTCGACACGGTTACATCATCATAATGACTGGTTTCCAACATATTAGGAGCTGAAACCCCAGCGTACCAAGTTTCATTGTCATGTAAATATAATCCTGCGCCTATTATAGGAGTAACCCTATGATCTATATTGTATTGTTGTAACTCATCGTTTGGATTATGGATATTGAGTTTTGAGTAATCTACACTTAACAAATTAATTCCACCTTTAACTCCAAAGGCAAGTTTAATTTTTTCATTTAGTTGTATGGTGTACGAAAAATCTGCTGTTATTGTACTCTCGTCTGCGGGACCTATTTTGTCTTGAATAAAGCTAAGACCCAAACCTACTTTTTTTAATTCACCAACAGGAGTGTTTATAGAAAAGTTAAATGTTTCTGGCGCCCCATCTAACCCTACCCATTGATTGCGGTATAAGCCTGTTAGGCTCATTGTTCCCCGCGAACCCACATAGGCAGGATTAAAAGTTTGTGTGTTATACATATATTGTGTATACTGAGAATCTTGTTGCGCATGCAGTTGGGAAGTAGAAAGCGCAATAAGTAAAACGCACAACACAAACTGGGGTAACCATTCTACTTTAAATATAGTAAGTAATTTCATTTGTTTGTTTTTTTAATTTGTGGTTAAATACAAATAGCCCGCCTTTTTTATACGTTCGGTATTACCGTTGCCAGTAAAATCGTAACTAAGTACATAATAATAAGTACCAGTGGGTAATTTTTCGTTTCTATTAATAGTTAATCTTCCGTCAGAGTATCCATTGAAGATGTTTTCACTAGAATCATAATCATTAGTTTCAAAAACCTTCACACCCCAACGATTAAAAACCTGTACATTGTTATTTGCTAAATTTTGAATTCCATCAATAATAAGGTAATCATTTTTTCCATCACCATTAGGAGTAACTCCATTGTAGATTACTACGTCTCCAGGTAATATTATTCCTTCGTTTACACGACCTAAAGTAAAAACACCATAGTCTTCTAGACGTAAAGGTGTTGTTACTGTTTTATTAGCCTCATCAACAAGCCCTCCTTCATCAACCCATAATTGTTGGATTTCGTCCCAACGTACTATATGAATCGCGCTTTGTGGATTGGCTGCAATTTCAGTGGGAGTCGTAGTGCCTTCCTCCCAACTAAGGGTTAATAAAACATCACTATTACCTCCCTCTCGTGTAATGGTCCAGTATTCTTGGTTGTCGATAAGTTCTATTACACCTGTTCTACTTGCCAGTGGATAATTAGTATCTGGATTTTCAAAAAAGTACTTGGCGGTAAATACATCTGTTGTATTATCGGGTGTGCTAATAGCTGCATACCTAAAAAACTGAGCATCACCAATTGGATAAATAAAGCTGTCGTCTCCGTTTTTTATTACATGACCATCTACATGACTTCCATCATAAACTCCGGTATGGGTTGCATCATCTTCAAAAATTATGGTACCTCCAAAGTCATTATTTTTTACAATACCTTCATTAAAATTTGCTTCACCACCAATACTTATTTCACTACTTAGCTCGAAAGATGCTGTATCGCTATTATCATTATCAAAAAGTACATTATAAAAATAGCTGATTGTACCTCCGCTAAGTTGTTGTACAGCATTGCCTTCAAAGCGAGTAAAACCTTCATCTGTATAATCTACTACACCATTATTATTAAAATGTGCATATATAAAAGCTTCTCCATCATTCACAAACGTAGCAGTAACAATGTTGTTAAAATCGCTTACTGTAGAAAATTGAGTGCCTGTAGTTATATAAAACTCTCCAGTATTGGTTGTTTGTGCTTTACAGACTCCTATAAAAAGAAGTCCAACCATAGCAAATAGTATTTTATTGTTTGTTTTCATTTTATCACTATTTTTTGACTTATTCGTTTTTCTGTTTTTAATTGCCTCCATTTCCAAAATCCATGGGTTGTTCCTTATCATTTTTAAAATGCTTTCCGTGGCGCATATAATCCCTTACGGTACTAATATTATCTACAAAATCAATTCCCACATTACAGGCTGCTAAACTTATGTCTGCACCACTATAATTTGTAAATGCTGCATCTGTAAATGTATAAGTAAGGTTTAGCACATCGTCTGTATTTTGATGGTCTGTAGCATTCCCCGTAAAGGTTAAGGTTATTTGTGTTGGGCCATCTATGGTAAATACAGCGGTAAGTCCTGCTGGTATATTATCTACTGTTACTTGCGAAGCTGTTAATACACCACTTCCTAAATCTGCAAAGGTGTCTTCTGTTGCATATAGACTTAATGGGTTTGTATTATCTAAGCTTCCATCGTTTGCAGGAACTTCTGGATAATCGCCTGTGCCAGTTAAACCATATTCGGTAATATCGTTTCCATCATTACCCATAATATATAACCTAGAACCATTGTGGTTAAATGCCATACCTTCTGGTGCACCATCTTGTGGAGATACATCAAAACTGGTTACATATACTCCTGTAGAAACATCGTAAGGTGTTGAAAGACTGTACTGATGTACAGCATCTGAATTAAGACCTGTAACAAATAATTTAGTTCCGTTACTGCTAAAGTCCATTCCTCGCATATTGGTTTCCTGCGCTGATACATCAAAACTATCTACATACGTTCCTGTAGAAACATCATAAGCTACAGAAAGATTGTATTCATTTACATCATCTCCTTGATTACCACTTATGTATAATTTTGTTCCGTCATTATTAAACCCTATACCAAATGGATCGGTTTCTTGTGCAGACACATTAAAATTATCTACATACGTTCCTGTAGAAACATCATAAGGTGCTAAAAGATCATACTCATAAACGGCATCTCCATTGCCACCAACTAGATACACCTTAGTACCATCATTATTAAAGATAACATCTCGTGGACCATTATCTTGCCCTCCTACATTAAGCACATCTACATATATTGCTGTGGAAACATCGTACTGAACGGGTAGGTCGAACTCTAGTATTCTTGACCCTCCTTGTGCAGCAACTACATATAATTTGGTACCATCGTTATTAAAATCGATACCACGTACATCAGATGTCCAAGTACTTAAAGAGAATGTATCTGCAAACACACTTGTTGATATATCAAAACTTCCTACGCTACAGGTTAAGGTTGGTATACATTTATTAATACCTGGATCTTGTGAGCTTCCTATACCTTGTGGGCTACCTAAAACGGTTGGAATACCATCAATATCTACTGTTATTCCTAAATTATCTTGTACGCCTGTGCTACCTCCATCTATTGTAGATGTTGTTAAATCGGAAATTATAAAAGTTCCATCTCCTTCTATAGCATCGGCACAACCATCTGCATCACTATCCAAATCTAAATGATTTGGAATACCATCGCTATCAAAATCAAAACTATCTACTACGCCATCTCCATTTGCGTCTGCTCCAAAATCTAAATCTAAATAATCTGGTGT
>JAESTG010000187.1 GCA_016763715.1 Flavobacteriaceae bacterium | reverse complement strand
CCTATATTTCATTTGAAATCTAAATTAAACTCTCTTTATAATGAAACTTATCATAAAAATAGTTCCCTGGGTTATTATTATCTTCTTGGGTTGGAAGCTGTACAATTCTGTTCTCGGGCCTGTACAATTCAACAAAACAAAAGTGGAGCGATATGAAAAGGTAATAGCTAAATTGAAAGATGTTAAGAAAGCACAATTGGCTTATCAAGAGATTACGGGTAGTTATTCTGGAAACTGGGATAGTTTAGTTCGATTTATTGATACGGCTGAATTCGCAATTACATCAAGACGTGATAGTAGTTATGCGGACGTTGAAAAAAATAAAGCCTACGGAATTGATTCTGGATATTTTATAGATGTTATTGTAACAGATACCTTGAGTTTTGAATCTGTAAAAGATTCTCTATTCAAGAAAGACGAGTACAAAACAATGATGGGTGTTCCTAATACGGATGCAAAATTTGAATTGAAAGCAGGAAAGGTGAATAAAAATGGAGTTCAATATTCAGTTTTTGAAGCGAAAGTAGATAAAAAGGTAGTTTTGGAAGGACTTAATAAAGATTTAATCATGCAAGAAATTCAGATAAATTCTGTGGATGGTGTGAATGGACCATATATTAAATTAGGTTCTATGGACGAAATTAATACTAGTGGTAACTGGCCTAAATTATATGACAATTCTGGCGACCAAAAATAATAGTATAAGTCATTCTAAAAGATTGTCCGTTCAAGTAACATTGACCGGACTTTCTTTTTTAATAACATCTGTAGATAAGAATGTGTTATTTTTTACTGAAAAGAAGTTTGACACTACTTATACTCCAGAAGAGCTCTTATTAGAGTTAAAATCGACCATAGCATCCAATGACGCTCTCAATGAGAAGTTTGATACCGTGAGCCTTATTTATACGACCCTTAATTATTCTCTGGTGCCTACTTCCCTATTCGATGAGAATAAAGCCAGTGAATATCTAAAATTCAACACGAAAATTCTTAACAACGATTTTATTAGTTATGATGAAGTTGATGGGCAAAATTCCGTTACTGTTTATGTGCCATTGATAAACATCAATAACTTCATATTTGAGCAGTATGGTTCTTTTGAATATTACCATTCCAGTACTTTATTGGTTCAAAGCTTTTTGAATATCGAAAAGCATGCTGATGATATTAAAGTATACCTACACATTTTAAGAGAGCAAGTGGATTGTGTTGTAATTAGTAATGGTAAATTGATACTATGTAATTCATACACTTATAAAACTCCCGAAGATTTCATTTACTATGTTCTTTTTTGTTTTGAACAATTAAAACTTAACCCTGAGAAAGTGTCAGTAATACTATGCGGAGATATTTCTGAAGAAAGTGAAATCTATTCTATTTTATACACCTATGTTCTTTCTGTAAGTTTTTTGACGAATACATTTCCTAGATTATCGGAAGAAGAGCCACAACAACATTATCTGTTAAAATCAATTATATAGTGCGTATTATTTCTGGAACACATAAAGGAAGACGAATTACGGCCCCAAAAAAATTACCAGTAAGGCCCACAACAGATAATGCCAAAGAAGCACTTTTCAATATTTTGAATAATCGTTTCTATTTTGACGAATTAGAGGTTCTTGATCTTTTTGCTGGCACAGGTAACATTAGCTATGAGTTCGCTTCTAGGGGTACTCAAAAAATCACATGTGTTGACTCCCATTGGGGTTGCGTGAAATTTATTCACCAAACAGCAGAAGAACTTTCACTTCCTATTGAAACGGTGAAAAAAGATGTTTTTAAATATTTAGAGTATGCCAATGGTGATTTCGACATCATTTTCGCAGATCCACCATATGCATTTGAGGTTGAGCAATTTGAAAAATTGGTGGTGAGAATATTTAAAAATAATTTGCTAAACACTGACGGAATATTTATCATTGAGCATCCTAAACAAACCGATTTATCAGGCCTTACTGGTTTTCAGGAATCTAGAAAATATGGAGTGTCAGTGTTCAGTTTTTTTAATACATAAAATACATGGCTCCCCACGCTACTAAAACATTGCAACTTGATTTTGCAGTCGTTGATATATTTGATGATTACTTTGTCGTTACGATGGACGAAGGTCTACTCTTCGGTCGTTCTCAGTTGAACGAACTTTACAAATTATTTAATTCCTATTTTCCAGACAGTCCATTTGGCTATATTTCAAATCGAATTAATGATTATACCGTGGATCCAACTAGTTATTTTGATACAGAAGATGGCCCCTGGTTATCTGCCATTGCGATAATGTGTTATTCAGAAACAGGATATAGCAATGCTTTGTTCGAGCAAACATTTTATAAAAATCGCCCGTTTAAGCCTTTCTATAAAATGGAGGAATGCATTGAATGGTTAAAGATGAATGTTAAAAACCATCAGCCAGAAACATCTGAAGTTATCCTATAATAATTCCTTCTTATTCAGGATTTGAAATTAAAAAAAATGCAGGCCTATAAGCCGGATTCTGTCTCCAATTAGTATTAGAGCCTTATCATTTATCTGGACGATTTGTTACCAAAACGTTCTATCTGCCTACCCTCTCAGATTGGGCGGGAACCCTCAAGCCTGAGTATACATGGCATTGCACCGCATAGAGTTTACCTGGTTTCACTACAGCATTACCTGTACATACTTTCTGTTGCACTAGTCCTATTCCGATGGTGGTCGGAACGACGGCTGTTAGCCGCTATGCTTCCCTTTGGTGTCCGGACTTTCCTAACTAGCCTAAGCTAGTTCGATAAGGCGGCCTGCGGTGCAAAAATAGTTCAAATGTTAATAACTAGCGTAAAATAGGAATGACTATTTTTTAATAACTACAGATACCTTTTTATATTTGTTTTACAACTATGGAACACTTTATAGTATCGGCAAGAAAGTATAGACCTACGCATTTTAAGGATGTGGTAGGACAACAGGCTGTTACCAATACTTTGATTAATGCAATTGATAATGACCATTTAGCTCAGGCTCTACTTTTTACGGGTCCTCGTGGTGTTGGAAAGACTACTTGCGCTCGTATTTTAGCAAAGAAAATTAATGATGATGGTACTCATCACGAAGATGAAGATTTCGCTTTTAATATTTTTGAATTAGATGCTGCTTCCAATAATTCTGTGGATGACATTCGTAATTTAATTGATCAGGTTCGAATACCTCCGCAAGTTGGAAACTACAAAGTGTATATTATTGATGAAGTACATATGCTTTCTTCAGCTGCGTTCAATGCTTTTCTAAAAACCTTAGAAGAACCGCCCAAACATGCTATTTTCATATTGGCTACCACCGAAAAGCATAAAATAATACCCACCATTCTTTCTCGGTGTCAAATATTTGACTTTAGAAGAATTACAGTTCCCGATATCAAAGCTCAACTAGCTGAAGTGGCTAAGGCTGAAAACATTGAAGCAGAAGATGACGCACTGCATATTATTGCTCAAAAAGCTGATGGCGCGATGCGCGATGCGCTTTCCATCTTTGACAGAGTTGTTAGTTTTTCTGGTAAAAACCTGACACGACAAGCGGTAACAGAGAATTTGAATGTTTTGGATTATACGTATTACTTCGGAATTACAAGACTATTGCTTAACAATCAAATTCCAGAATCACTTGTTCAATACGATGAGATATTATCGAAAGGGTTCGATGGGCATCATTTTGTTTCTGGATTGGCATCTCATTTTAGAGACCTTTTGGTTTGTAAAAATGAAGTTACCATTGACCTTTTAGAAGTTGGTGAACAAGTAAAACAAATGTACTTGGAACAATCTAAAGCGGCTCCAAATTCCTTTTTAGTCTCCGCAATTGATTTGGCCAATGATTGTGATTTAAAATATAAAAATAGTCGGAACCAACGACTTCTAGTCGAATTATGTTTGCTTCAACTCGCCTCAATAACCTTTGAAGGCGAAAAAAAAACCTAATTCCATCCATAACGGACAATCCAAATATTTCGTAATTCCTCCCTCTTATTTTAAGAAAGTTTCTCTTCCGCAGAAAACATCGGAGATTAAACCAGAAATAAAAGATTCATCCGCTGAAGTAGCTGCCATAGTGACCGAAATACCATCTCAAAAAGATGGAGTAGCTCGCATTGAAACCCAATCTAAAGAAGTTGTAGCCAAAGTAAAGATAGAAACAACATCAACGTCCATTTCAGAAAAAAAAGTGATTCAGCGGCCTCAGATATTAGCAGAACGAAATACAAAAAAAGTTTCGGCATTGTCTCTGAAAAGTATTCAGAAAAAACACGAATTAAAAAAAGAGTTTGTTGCTAAACTACCAGACGAGGATAACTTACCTACTGAGGACTTCACTGAAGAACAAATGCAAAAGGCTTGGCATGCCTACACCAAAAAGATAGAGAAAGAAGGGAAATTTAACCTCTACTCCCACCTTACAATGGGTATTCCTAGATTGGAAGGAACTTTAATACATTTGGTTTTTCCAAATTCCACAATCAAAGTAGAAGTGGAACGCGCCAAGTATGAACTATTGACTTATCTAAGAACTACTTTGCAGAACTATGACATCGACCTTTCTATTGAAATAGATGAGGCAGAGATTAAACGATACGCCTATACCACTAGAGAGAAGTTTGAAAAACTAGTAGAAAAGAACCCACTTCTGGATCAATTGAGGAAGGAATTTGATTTGGATATATAGAACTTTGGATTTTATAATATGACTACCGAAAATACAAGCGATATAAAAATGTTGGGACTCAAACTTCCTACAGATCCACGTTGGGTTAATATTGTTGAAAAAAATGTAGAGGAAATACTCACAGATCACGCTTACTGTGAGCAAAAAGCTGCATCTACAGCAATCTCACTCATCGTTTCATTTCCTGAATATACCGAATTAGTTTCCGAAATGGTGGCACTTGCACAGGAGGAAATGAGTCATTTTAAAATGGTACATGATAAAATTATCGAAAGAGGATGGATCATGGGACGCGATCGTAAAGACGATTATGTCATTTCAATTTTGAAATTTTTCCCTAAAGGAGGAAGCCGAACAGACCAATTGATTCATCGATTATTATATGCCGCTCTAATTGAGGCACGTAGTTGTGAGCGATTCCGCTTACTGAGTGAACAATTGGAAGATAAGAAACTAGGCAAGTTTTATAAAAAACTAATGGTTAGTGAGGCTGGACATTATACCATGTTTCTAAGTTTTGCCAGAGAATATGGAGATCGAAAAGAGGTTGATAAAAAATGGCAAGCCCTTTTAACTTATGAAGCTGAAGTAATGCTTGGATTGAGTACTAGTGGAAGTATTCACGGGTAGTTAGTGTTTGATGATTAATTTTTACTCAAGGCTACTTTATTAGTAGTAGATGGTCTATAAGTTTTCAAAATATACATATGAAAAAGCGTTTATTAGTAGATATGGATGGAGTGCTTGCAGATATTTACAAACAAGCTGCCAAATTCGAATTCGCTGAAAGCGGTACTGTCATAAATATTAATGAATTGGATGGAGAGGATGAAATTGTTGCATTTCCAAATGCAGTAAGACATGTTAGGGAACGAGGTTTTTTTAGAACAGCACCCTTAATTTCCAATGCTTTTGATGTCATGCAACGGCTCAATGAGAAATACGATATATTTATTGTGTCAGCCGCTATGGAATTCCCTAACAGTTTGGAAGAGAAGTACTATTGGCTAGAGGAACACTTCTCTTTCATACCGTGGAACCGAATTGTATTTTGTGGCTCGAAGACTGTGGTTCAGGGAGATATTCTAATTGATGATCACTATAAAAATTTGGATCCGTTTGAAAATAGAACTTTGTTATTTACCCAGCCACATAATATCAATCGAAGTGATAATGGTCATGAACGTGTAAAAGATTGGAATGATATTGCTAACTTGCTTTTATAATCATAAATATTTGAGATATGGGATATTTTGCTAAAAATGAAAGCACTAACAAGAATTTGTTTATTCACCTCTATGCTAACGTTTCTTGGATGAATTGAATCCAAATGTGGATGCTGTATTCACTTCTTCGGGGTATCAATTGAAGGATGGAGAGCCAGGAAATGGCACCTATGTTAGGGGAAATAGAACAATGCGTATTCTTTTTGGAGCGTTTATAAAATATTTTAAGTATAACGTATTTTCAGAAGTGTCTGGAACAGGAATTAGACTTAGCGTTGTTCTAGCTACTTCGGGAATGTCTGGCGGGCTTATAGGTATGAATCAAGTGAAGAAAGAATCAACAAGATTGTCAGAGGCACTGAGTCAGATTTAGTTAAGATTCACTTTGATGTCCTTCGCTTGCTCTTCATTATAGAGACTTTTAATAATACCATCGGTCAGGCCAATTTTAGGAACATAAATACTTTTTGCTTTGCTCCATTTCATTGCTGATAAATAAATTTTGGTAGCTGGTATAATTACATCGGCTCTATCTGGGTTCATTTGCAATTCGAAAATACGTTCGTGGTAGGTATAAGATTTAAGACGTTCAAAATAATTAGTTAAACAAAAGAAGCTCAATGGTTTTCCTAATTTCAATCCACTATTTTTATAAATATTATTGATATTCCCTCCAGAGCCAATTAAACTAACCTTTTCATAAAGTTGGGTGTTTTTCTTAACCCAATTCATTACGTCGTCCCAAATAGACTCACGCACCATATCGTTAAGAATACGAACTGTCCCAAGTTTAAATGATTTGGACGCGACTATCTTTCTGTTCGCAAAAACGGTGAATTCGGTACTTCCTCCACCTACATCAACATATAAAAAAGTTTTTTCAGTTTCAATTAAATCCTTAAGATCTGTTGAAGCAATAATTGCGGCTTCATCGGCTCCATCAATGATTTCAATATGTATACCTGTTTCTTTCTTTAT
>JAESTG010000186.1 GCA_016763715.1 Flavobacteriaceae bacterium | reverse complement strand
TTTACTGTTCCTTCCATTGTAAATAAAATAATAATTAATAACTAATAGTAAAGGTAATATAAATCTATTTTGAAATGTTAATAAAGCATTTTTTTTCTAAAAAAAGTACTGATTTACAGTTCCTTCTCTTTTGATTCTGCCCTCATTTTCTTCAGATTTTCTTCTGAAAGCATATAATCCTTTACGTTTTTATTTTTCCAACGATGGTAGATAAACAGGGGCATCCAAATAAAGAATAATCCCACAATGGAAATACCAATGCAAAACTCGCCTGTTTTGAAATCTTCAGGTTTTATATAAAATCCATAGCCAAGGGTGATGGCAATGAAAAAGAATATAATAATAAGAATTCGCTTCATTTGTTTATTGTTTACCTGAAAAATCAATTAACTTTCTTCGATATACTGTTAGTAATTTCGATTTGGAAATAAACCCATAATATGCTCCATCAGAAATTACGGGTAGGTTCCAAGCGCTGGTGTCTTGGAATTGTTTCATCACTTCTGTCATTTTCGCTTTTGAAAGATCAATGGTATCTGGAGGATTTTTCATGAGCTCACTCGCCGTAATCTCGTCATATAAAGTTTGATCAAACATTACTGATCTTAAATCATCCAATAAAATAATACCTTCTAATGCCTTAGTCTCTTTATTTACAACAGGGAAAATATTACGGTTTGATTTTACCACAGCCTGATGGACAATTTCACCTAAGGTCATTGATGGGTATACGACGATAAAATTAGTTTCTACCACCGTTTTTATGTCCATTAAAGTGAGTACTGCATTATCCTTGTTATGGGTAATAAGTTCCCCTTTCCTCCCCAATTCCATCGCATAGACTGAATGAGGTATAAAATATTTGGTAAGCATAAAAGATATGGCGGCCGTAATCATTAACGGAATAAATAACTCATAACCTCCAGTAACTTCAGCAATAAGGAATATGGCCGTAAGAGGCGCGTGTAACACTCCTGCCATGAGGCCAGCCATACCAACTAGTGTAAAATTACTTTCCGAAACAGGGATTCCTAGAGCATTGATAATTTTGGCAACACAGTTTCCTAAAATACCTCCCATAAATAGTGCTGGAGAAAATATACCACCTACCCCTCCTGCACCAAATGTAAGTGAACTTGCAATGATTTTGAATAATCCCAATCCGCCCAATAGTGCAATAACAATCCAAATATTGGTGGTATCTAAATGAAAGATGTTGTTTTCTAAGGCTTTTTCAGCATTTCCTTGCACCAAATCGTTAATAACATCAAAACCTTCCCCATAAAGTGGAGGTATAAAATAGACCAAAACTCCAAGACCAACTCCGCCAATAATAAGTCTTTTACCAGGAGATGTTATTTTAGTAAAGAACTTCTGAAAATGCTCGTAAGTTTTAGTAAAATAAATGGAGGCCATTGCAGTAAATACTCCTAGCAATATATAGAGAGGGATATCTTTAATGGCAAATTTATCTTCAATATTGAAAGGTAATAATACATCATTTCCGAAGAAAAAATAGGAGGTAATAATAGCAGATACTGATGCGAGTAAAAGAGGAATCATTGAAGCAACGGTTAGCTCTAAACTAAATATTTCAACAGCAAATATAATAGCAGCGATAGGTGCTTTAAAGATGGAGGACATTGCGCCAGCAGCAGCACAACCTATAAGTAACATTCTTGCTGTTTGATTTAAATGAAATAATCTTGCAACATTAGAGCCTAAAGCTGCTCCTGTGGCAACGGTTGGCCCTTCTAATCCAACAGACCCACCAAATCCAACAGTTAATGGTGCTGTTAATAGTGACGCCCACATTTGATGCCTTGGCATAATTCCTTTTTGTTTAGAAATAGCATACAAAGTAGAAGGAATTCCGTGTCCAACTTTTTTATGGATAATATATTTTACGGTGAAAAAGACAAATAATAAACCAATAATTGGGAAAATAAAATAAAACACAATATGAATGTTTTTTATAAATTCGCCCTCAAGTAATGTTTGAATGAAATGCGTTAAGTTTTTTAAAGCGACAGCACCAAGACCAGCTAACAATCCAATGACTACACTTAATATATATATAAATTGTCGATTGGGAATATGTTTCAATCGCCAAATTAGGAAGCGGGTGAGCAATGTTCTTTTTTGCGATGGCATAAATTAATGGCGTATCAAAAAACCCTGCCGAAGCAGGATTTTAAAATTACGATTTTATGTTTAGTTGTAAACTAAGTTCTTTTAGTTGTTCGTCATTGATGGGTGCTGGTGCATCAATCATGACATCACGTCCCGAATTGTTTTTTGGGAACGCAATAAAATCTCTAATAGTCTCTTGCCCACCTAGAATTGCGACCAATCTATCCAATCCAAAGGCAATTCCACCATGAGGTGGTGCTCCATATTGGAAGGCCTCCATTAAGAATCCGAATTGTGCCTTAGCTTCTTCAGGCGTAAACCCTAGATAGTCGAACATTTTGGCTTGAACTTCTTTGTCATGGATTCTGATAGAACCACCACCAATTTCATTTCCGTTAAGTACAAAATCATAGGCATTTGCTTTTACATCACCTGGGTTGGTTTTGAGTAATTCCATTTGTCCTGGTTTTGGAGAGGTAAAGGGATGGTGCATTGCATGATAACGATTTGTATCTTCATCCCATTCCAAAAGAGGGAAATCTATCACCCAAAGTGGGGCAAATTCTGTTGCTTTTCTAAGACCCAACCGTTCGGCCATTTCCATACGTAGCGCACTTAATTGACCGCGCACCTTATTTGTGTCACCTGAAAGAACACAAATTAAATCACCTTTTTTGGCTCCAGTTACTTCGGCCCATTTAGCTAGATCATCTTGATCGTAAAATTTATCTACTGAGGATTTATAGCTTCCATCATCATTGCAACGACAGTATACCATCCCTAAGGCTCCTACTTGAGGGCGCTTCACCCAATCAGTTAGTTTATCAATTTCTTTTCTGGTGAAAGTATTTCCGCCAGGCACAGCAATTCCAACCACTAATTCGGCATTGTTAAACACATTAAATTCTTTATGCTGAGCGACCTCGTTAAGTTCTCCAAATTCCATTCCGAAGCGAATATCGGGTTTGTCGTTTCCGTAGGTCTTCATGGCATCATCATAGGTCATTCTTGGGAAGTCGCCAATTTCAACGCCATTAATTTCTTTCAATAAATGGCGAGTTAATCCCTCAAAAGTATTCAAGATATCTTCTTGCTCGATAAAGGTCATTTCACAGTCAATTTGCGTGAATTCTGGTTGGCGATCGGCACGAAGGTCTTCATCACGGAAGCATTTCACAATTTGAAAATAACGATCCATACCACCTACCATTAGCAACTGCTTAAATGTTTGGGGAGACTGCGGAAGTGCATAAAATTGACCTTCATTCATTCGGCTAGGAACGACAAAGTCGCGAGCACCTTCTGGAGTCGATTTTATTAAGTATGGTGTTTCAACTTCTATAAATTCAAGTGCAGATAAGTAGTTTCGAACAGCCATCGAAACCTTGTGACGGAACATTAAGTTTTCGCGTATTGGATTTCGACGTATATCCAAATAGCGATATTTCATTCTAAGATCTTCACCGCCATCGGTATCGTCTTCAATGGTAAAAGGGGGCGTCAATGATTCATTCAGAACAGTAAGTTCAGAAACTAAAATTTCAATGTCACCTGTGGCTATTTTCGGATTTTTAGACTCTCGTTCAATAACGGTTCCACTTACTTGAATCACAAATTCACGCCCTAAATTGGCGGCAAGGGTCATCATGTCTTTTGTGGTGCGTTCCTCGTCAAAAATGAGTTGTGTAATTCCGTAGCGATCCCGGAGATCTACCCAGATTACAAATCCTTTATTACGAGTTTTTTGAACCCATCCAGACAGGGTTACTTGATTGTTTTTATCCTCAATACGGAGTTCTCCGTTGGTATGCGTTCTATACATTTTCTGTTTTTTCTGAAACAAGATGCAAATTTAACAAGATTAAAGGGGATAACCTTGTTTTTTTTAATAGTTGCTGTTAGAGTGCTCAATTGGTTTAATCAAAAGTGCATTATTTTGGGAGTTTTAATAGAAAAAAACCAATGAATCGTTGGTTTAAGTGAAGAATTAAAAGTATTTTCGAATAAATAACTTAAACTTAATAATTATGAAACAAAACAACCTAACGAATAGGGTTTTCCTGTTCTTATTAATTTTGCCCTGCTTTGTATTCGCTCAGAGCACTATAACGGGTAAGGTAGGCACCAATAATGGTGACCCCGTTTCCTTTGCCAACGTAATTGAAAAAGGCACTACAAATGGAACTACAACAGATATTGATGGTACGTATTCTATAGATGTGGCAAATCTACCTGTCGTTTTAGAGTTCTCATCATTAGGGTTCACAACCGTTGAGCAATCTGTTAGTAGCGCAGGTACGGTGAATGTAAATATGGAGGAATCTGCTGAATCTCTTGAAGAGGTTGTAGTAACAGGTTTAGCGACTTCAA
>JAESTG010000185.1 GCA_016763715.1 Flavobacteriaceae bacterium | reverse complement strand
TGAAAATTATTGCCGCCCCTTCCGGCCCGTGGCACAGTTGGGCCATGGTGCTTTCTCCCCATATTACCGCCGTTCTGGGCGCGACAAATACTGTGGATACTCGAAAACCTAACCAATAAAGATCATATCCGAGGAGCTTTAAAAGCATATCGAAAAGAATGCTTTAATCAAATTGGAGGGATAAAACGTACCATGGGTTGGGATACTGTAGATGAACTTTTAGCAAAATATCATGGATGGGAAGTTGAGACGAATGAAATATTGCACGTAAAACACCTAAAACCGACAGGAGCCAATTACCATGGAACTTCCAAATTGAAGCAAGGACAGGCATTCAAAAAAATGCGCTACGGATTTTGGCTTACGGTTATCGCATCTTTAAAATTGGCAGGGAAAAAAAGAAGTTTCAACTATTTTTGGAATGCCATGAGAGGTTACTTCAGCAAGAATAATGAATACATCGTATCTAAAGACGAAGGGAAGTTTATACGAAAACTCCGTTGGAAAAATATAAAAAGCAAGTTTTTCTAAAGAATAACTATTTGTTAAGATGGTACCATTCTCATTCTTCTTATTTTTACCATTATTAAATTCTAACTATGAGATTGTCCATCTTACTCTGCCTATTTTGCTTGCTTCTAATGGGGTGCGAGACAAACAAATTGAATGTAGCAACCGCTAATTCCGTAAAAAAACCAAAAAACATCATCCTACTCATTGCCGATGGCACTGGGTTAAGTCAAATTTCTTCCAGTCTTTTTTTCAACGACAAACCATCCAATTACGAGGCTTTTCCTTTTATAGGGTTAATCAAAACATCTGCATCAGATAACTTGATTACCGATTCGGCAGCGGGAGCTACAGCCTTTGCGAGTGGGATAAAAACCTACAACGGTGCCATTGGAGTTGGTGCAGATACCATGTTTGTACCAACCATTGTTGAGCAAATTTCAGAAAATGGAATGAGTACTGGAGTTATTGCCACTTCATCCATTACGCATGCGACACCTGCAGCATTTTACGCCCATACTGAATCAAGAAGATCGTATGAAAAAATTGCGGAATATCTAGTCAATTCTCAAATTGACTTTTTTGCTGGTGGAGGCCTAAAGTTTTTTAATAAACGAGAGGATAAACAAGACTTATTATCCATCCTAAAAAACAATGGCTTTGTGATAGACACCACATCTCTAAAAACGATGAATGCTAACAAACAAGGCTTCCTATTGGCAGAAGATGCCATGCCTAAAATGTTAGATGGTCGTGGTGATTTTCTTACTAATGCCACTCAGTTAGCCATAAATCAATTATCGCAAAACAAAAATGGCTTTTTTCTAATGGTGGAAGGGTCTCAAGTGGATTGGGGTGGTCATAGCAATGAAAGTGATTATCTTATTAGTGAGCTCATCGATTTTGATGACGCTCTTGGAGTGGCTCTTAAATTTGCTGAAACCAATGGTGAAACTCTAATTATTGTCACAGCAGATCATGAAACAGGAGGGTTCACCCTATCAGCAGATAATGGCGACTACAACAAAATTAAGCCCACCTTTTCTACCAAAGGACATTCGGCTACTATGGTTCCTGTTTTTGCAAAAGGCCCTGGTGCTGAACTTTTCAGTGGGATTTATGAGAACACGGAAATCTATCATAAAATGATGGAATTACTTTCAAAATAAAGATAGGTTTTACTTTTATTCCGAAAAAACAGTCGGTTAATTTTGTTACTTTAGCCTTATAAATAACCCTATGAAGTACCTTCAGGATATCGGCTCCTATTTTTTGATGTTGCGTACCGTTTTTAGCCGCCCCACTAAGGGTTCCGTCATTAAGGAACTAATTTATAAAGAGGTGGACGAATTGGTGATTAATTCGCTTGGAATAGTCGCCTTCATTTCGTTCTTCGTAGGTGGTGTTGTTGCTATACAGACTGCATTAAACATAAACAGCCCTCTTATCCCGTCATATTTAATTGGTTTTGCGACTCGTCAATCTGTTATTCTTGAATTTGCTCCTACTTTTATCTCCATCATTATGGCAGGAAAAATGGGGTCTTTTATCACCTCAAGTATTGGGTCGATGCGCGTAACAGAACAAATTGACGCCTTAGAAGTAATGGGGATTAATTCCCTTAACTATTTGGTATTCCCAAAAATCATTGCCCTACTTTTCTATCCTTTCGTTATTGCCATTGCCATGTTTTTAGGAATATTTGGAGGCTGGGTTGCAGCAGTATACGGCGGCTTTAGTTCTTCAGAGGCTTTTATTAGGGGGTTACAAGAGGACTTTATTGCTTTTCATCTAATCTATGCTTTTATAAAAACATCTGTATTTGCCTTTATTTTAGCGACGGTACCATCGTGGCAAGGGTTTTATATGAAAGGAGGTGCGTTAGAAGTAGGAAAAGCAAGTACAAACTCCTTTGTTTGGACCAGTGTGCTTATAATTTTAACCAATTTTATAATCACTTCATTATTACTTAGCTAATGATTCGAGTAGAAGAAATACATAAAAGTTTTGGAGAAGATCATATTCTGAAAGGGATATCCACAGTCTTTGACCAGGGAAAAACGAACTTAATTATTGGTCAGAGCGGAAGTGGAAAAACAGTTTTCCTTAAATGCCTCTTGGGTCTCTTCGAACCCGAAGCTGGTCGAATTTATTTTCAAGATACTGCCATCCAAGACATGGATGACGACCAAAAGCGTGATTTACGAAAAGATATGGGAATGGTGTTTCAAGGGAGTGCTCTCTTCGATTCATTGAACATAGAAGAAAACGTAATGTTCCCTTTGCGTATGTTTACCAAAGACAAAAAACCTCAAATGCTTGCCCGAGTAAATGAAGTATTGGCTCGTGTAAACTTAGAAGGTGTCAATCACAAAATGCCTTCCGAAATATCAGGTGGAATGCAAAAACGAGTTGCCATTGCTCGGGCCATTGTGAACAATCCAAAATACCTATTTTGTGACGAACCCAATTCAGGGTTAGATCCAGGCACAGCGATGCTAATAGATAATCTCATTCAAGAAATCACCAGAGAGTACAATATTACTACCGTGATTAATACACATGATATGAACTCGGTCATGGAAATTGGCGAAAAAATAGTCTTTCTTCAAAAGGGAATGCTAGAATGGCAAGGTGACAATACTGAAATATTTAAGACGGATAATAAAAACTTAACCGACTTTGTATACTCTACCGATTTATTCAAAAAAATTAGAGAAATTCAGCTAAAAGAACAATAGTGAGCTTCTACTTTACAAGTAAGGTATCCACATTCAGCTTATACTTCAACCAATTATACAATCGTGCTTGGTCTTTTACAATAATCGCTGAATCTACCGTATCTATCCATTTTGTAGTAAATAGACTAAGGGTGTCGATCTTTTGAAAATTGGATACTAAGGTCTTAGAGTAGCTCAAACTTATGAGATTTTCATAATTAATACGAGCCTCATCACATAGCATTTTAAAAGGTATTTGATCCTTCTCTAACTTACTTAATTTAGACACTTTCTGCTCCAAAAAGATAATTTTTTGGTTCTTAGACAACAAATCTACCGAGTCTCTGGAACGCAATTCCTCCATATAGCGAACCTCGTCCTCAAAACTATTGTCGGCTCTACTTTGATTGAGTAACAGTTGCGTATCCTTTAAACCACTATAAGTCTGCAACCTTCCTCTTAACAAATCCATAGTAGACCTCGGAATTTGATCCGTCCCAAAAGTAGTTAACTCGATAGTAGAAATATCACCAGGCTTAAATTGTGCCGAAGCATATTTTTTAATATAAGATGAATTATCAAGCGATTCCAATTCCTGCTCAATAAATCGTTTTGCTGAATTCTGAAAAGTGCTTTCTTTAAGCACTCTATAGAATGTCACCCCCGCAGGAATCATTACAAGCAAGGCCGCAAATGAAGCGATACGAGCAATATTTTTACGCCGCCTTGAATTGGCGTACTTAAGCATGGGAAAGCGGAGTAATTTGAGTACTAAAAACGTAGCTAATGCAATAAAAATGGTGTTTATTAAAAACAAATAAATCGCACCCCAAGCAAATCCAAGACCTTTGGAGTTATCTAAAACAGCCTCGGCCAAACCATAACCAACGGTACACAAAGGCGGCATTAATGCGGTAGCAATCGCAACACCAAAAATTACACTTGCAATAGTCCCTTTTTTAGTCCGTGCAATAATCAAAGCTAAACCACCAAAAAATGCAATGAGTACATCCCGAATATCGGGCTGTGTTCGCGCCAGTAACTCTGAAGATTCCTCTCGTAATGGAAACACTAAAAAGAAAAGAAAAGCGGTAAGCACACTTAAAAGGACCATTACACCAAAATTGACCAACGACTTCCTCAATGTGAAAATATCATTAATGGCGATTGACATACCAATTCCCAAAATTGGTCCCATTAAAGGAGAAATTAACATCGCTCCAATCACTACTGCAGTTGAATTTGCATTCAATCCTACAGATGCCACAAATATGGAACAAATAAGAATCCATGCCGTAGCTCCTTTAAAAGGAATGTCCATTTTAATAGCCTCAATTGTACTATCACGATCTGTATCGGCACGGAAGTCTAACAACTCTACAAAAAATGCCTTTAAACTCAACCAAAGCCCCTTCGCATCTTTCTTTATGGCTTCTTTGTTCTGTTCCATTTCCTTATCATCCTCTTCTATCGTGCTCATTTGTATGCTGTTTTACAATACTTATATTTTAATACTAGGAATAATCTGGGCCAAATTTATCAGATATAGTCTTCAATAATATCTTAATGTCCTGTTCTTTTTTCTTCGGAAAAATGAGGAGTACGTTCTCTTTATCGACAATAATATAATCGTCTATACCGTCTATCACCACTAATTTTTCCGAAGAAGTAAACACCATATTACCACTAGCATTCTCCATATATGGCAAGGCGCGAACAACTGCATTTCCAGCATCATCTTTATCTAATTTATCATGCAAAGCCCCCCATGTACCCAAATCATTCCAATCGAAAGTAGCTTTTTTCACAAAAACATTCTTTGCTTTTTCTAAAATTCCATAATCGATAGATATATTTTCGGCATTGGCGTAGTTATTTTCAATAAATGGCTTCTCTTCTGAAGTATTTAAAACACTAACTCCTTCAGAAAAAAGCGAATACATATCTGGCATTAATTGTTTAAATGCTGCAATGATACTTTTTACACTCCACAAAAATATCCCTGCATTCCACAGAAAATTGCCTTCAGCCAAAAACCCCTTAGCTGTTTCGTAATCGGGTTTTTCCCTAAACTGTTTTACATTTTTTAATACCGAAGTATCCGTTTTATCACTTTCAATATAACCATAACCAGTATTGGCAAATGTGGGCTCAATTCCTAAAGTCACTAAAACATCTTCCTTTTTACAAGTCTCAAAACAAATTTCAACGTCACGTTGAAAAGCAGCTTCATCCTCAATCCAATGGTCACTTGGAGCCACAAGCATCATTGCGTCTGGGTTTTCCTTATATATTTTTAAGGCAGCGAGTAAAATACAAGGTGCTGTATTGCGCATGGCAGGTTCTAAAATGACTTGACTTTCACTAATCATAGGAAGCTGCTCTAAACACAATCCTAAATACCGCTCATTGGTGAGTATTTGAATATTTTCTGAAGGAACCATTTTATGAAGTCTCGAAAATGTGCGCTGTATTAAAGTGTCTCCACTTCCAAGCATATCATGAAACTGT
>JAESTG010000184.1 GCA_016763715.1 Flavobacteriaceae bacterium | reverse complement strand
TCAGCAGCACGAATTGCATGAGCTTGACAATAGCGACATCCCGTAGCATTACTACTCACCCATGCAATCATTCTTTTTAATGCTGAAGTAACTCTCCCTTCGTTGGCCATAACTGCTTTATTTAGATTGATAAAGGCTTTACTAATGGCTGGCCTACGTTGCATGGTCAATACACTATTTGGACAAAATCCAAGGGTTTCGTTAAAAAAGGCGGCTAGCTCTTTGGTTTCTGAATCGTGTTCAGCAGAGAGAGGAGTTACTAAGGGCATATATTTGTGTATTAAATTTCTGAAAATCGAAAATACGAATTACCTCTTTGATTGGGGCGTTAAGCGAGATAATTTTATTTGCTAGGCCTCAATTCTTATGATTGATTTCAGCAATTAAAAATTTTAGAAAAAGAAGATTATTAAAAGTCGCTATTCTTTAATTAGACGAAGGCTTGAGTTTTCAGTATTTAGAAAATACAACCCACTTTGTAAGGATGAAAGGTTTATGATGGTTTGGTTACCTGAAAGATTACCTATTTGCAAAACTTTTCCGCTAGTATCTGTAATGTAATATGGGATGTCCGTATCAGTGATAAAACCGTGTTCGATGGTAAAATTTCCAAATGAGGGATTGGGGTATACCTCTAGATTATTCAAGTGTTGATCGTTCAACCCAAATGTAAATGGGTCATTTAAGTAACGGGCCAGAAAAAGATCTATGTCAAATTGAGAGAATCCAACCCAAACAATTTTTCCATCCTCTTGAAGTATAAAATTTCCTCCAGAGACCTCAGAGGTTGTTGCGATTCCTCCAGAACCAAAAGTTGTGTCTAAGGTTCCATTTGCTCTAAATCGTGTTACTATGCAATCGACACTATCAACACCATAATATGCATCTCCAAGAATTAGAATTTGCTGATTTGGTTGAATGATGATGCTCACTGGGCGAAAATTCACGTAATTTATGATTGCCTCTCCATTAATTCCAAATGAGGTATCAAGACTTCCGTCGGGGAGGAAACGTTTTAAATACCCTTCACTTTCATTATTACCAACACTTCGATTTAAACCAACAATAATTTTTCCTTCTGCGTCAATGTCTAATGGGCTTTTATAGCTAGAACTAGGTGTAGTTATTACAACACCATCATCACCAAAGCTCAGATCCAAATTTCCATCTGACTCATACTTGAGTAGTTTAATTTCCCCACCAATTTCCCCGCTTACTAATATTTTATTGTCTTCTAATACATTTAGAGTTAAAACCGCATCACTTAATACCGTTTTATTCGTTACAAGTATTCCGTTATTTCCAAACGATGGGTCCAGGCTACCATCGGGTAAATGTTGAATGAACGTCAATTTGTATCCATTAACTTTGGAGGTTCCTAAAATTAGAATTTTACCATTATTAAGAATTTCCATATCACGAAACCTATCGTCATCACCAAGATCGGTAATTGCAATTCCATCATTGCCAAAGGAAGGGTCTAGGTTACCATTAGAAAGGTAACGGGCTAGCATGATATTGTGGGAAGATGAACTTCCGAAATGTCCGCCAGTTACAATTTTTTGATTCTCTGGGATTACTACGTTGAAATAAGAATCGATTCCAAATTGGGTATTATAATCGGTAACGACAACTCCGTCGACACCAAAAGAAGTATCCAAATTTCCATCAGGAAGGAACCTCGCTAAGGTTGGAACAAATTTATCAGGTTCAATTTCAGAACTACCTACGGCCAAAATAGCCTCATCATTTTGTTGAGCAACGTCAAACCCAAAGTCTAAAAGACCGAAAAAGTCTGATTGGACAAATCCGTTATCCCCAAAAGAGGCGTCTAACTGTCCATCTTGTGAGAATGAGGCGAAGTATCCTAGTATAAAAAATGCAATCCAAAGGAAGTGAATTTTTCTCATAACATTTTAATTTGATGGCTCGTATACCAATATAACAGTTTAACCTAAAGACACCCTTCTTTTGGGAGAAGGAAAAACTAAAAACAAAGCAGGAAGAAGCGTGGAATCACTTATTTTCGTATTTTTAAACTACTACTCCCTGCACTAATTCTCTATTTTACCTATGCGTTGGACATTACAACCGAAACCGGATGCTAAACAAGTAGCAAAGATTTCAAATGAATTAGGTGTAGATGAAACTATTTCAACCTTATTATTGCAAAGAGGGATTACCACATTTGAGGCAGCAAGAGCGTTTTTTCGTCCAAATCTTAATCAATTGCATGATCCTTTTTTAATGAAAGACATGGAAAAGGCAGTTGCACGAATCGAACAGGCTATTTCCAATGAGGAGAACATTCTGGTGTACGGTGATTATGACGTAGATGGAACCACAAGTGTAGCTTTGCTTTCATCTTATTTAAAAACGTATTATCCAAACATTGCTACTTATATTCCAGATCGATATGATGAGGGTTACGGTGTTTCCTATCAGGGGATTGATTTTGCAGAGGACAATGGTTTCGGTTTAATTATTGCATTAGATTGTGGAATAAAAGCCGTTGAGAAAGTTGCGTATGCTTCAAATAAAGAGATTGATTTTATAATATGTGACCACCACAGACCAGGCCCCGAACTTCCAAAAGCCATTGCTGTTCTAGACCCTAAAAGGGATGACTGTGAGTATCCTTTTAAAGAATTATGTGGCTGTGGTGTTGGGTTTAAGTTAGTTCAGGCATTGGCTTCTAAAAGGGGGCAAGAGATCGAAGATTTATTACTTTATTTAGACTTGGTTGCCACGGCAATTGGAGCTGATATAGTTCCCATTACTGGGGAAAATAGGATTCTGGCATATTATGGATTAAAGGTGATTAACTCGAATCCTCGAATTGGCTTCAAAGCAATTATGAGTCAAGTAAAAAAGGAAAAATTCACCATTACCGATGTTGTTTTTATCATTGCTCCAAGAATTAATGCGGCAGGTAGAATGAAA
Organism: Flavobacteriaceae bacterium; assembly: GCA_016763715.1. The sequence goes on along the minus strand of JAESTG010000184.1, from coordinate 779 downwards.
CATGGCAATCATGCAGTAAGACTATTGATAGAAACGAATATGAAAGAGGCCTCTGTTTGGGCTTCAGAAATTGAACAATTCAATACCGATCGTCGGGATGCGGATAAACGAATAACGAACGAAGCGCTCCAGCAAATTTTAGAAAAAAAGGAAGAAGACCGTATGACGACTGTCGTTTACAAGGAAGATTGGCATAAGGGAGTGATTGGGATTGTAGCATCTCGACTTATAGAAACGTATTATCGACCTACACTTGTGTTCACAAAAAGCGGCAATAAATTAGCCGCTTCGGCACGCTCGGTGAAGGGGTTTGACGTGTATAATGCACTCGAACAATGTTCGGAATATATTGAACAATTTGGCGGACACAAGTACGCGGCAGGACTCACATTAAAGGAGGAAGATTATGAACTCTTTAAAAATGCCTTTGAAAAAGTGGTGACCGAAAGCATGGATCCAAAGCTGCTTGATCCAGAATTAAAGATTGATAAGGAAATTTCATTGACGAAAATTACTCCTAAATTTTATCGTATTCTGAAACAATTTGCTCCTTTTGGGCCTGGAAATATGGCGCCACTATTTATGACTAAAAACCTAAAAGATGTTGGCAAAGGGAAACGGGTAGGAAGTGATAAAGACCATTTACGGGTTGTGGTAAAACAAGAAAATTCCAACACTTTTATTGGAATAGGTTTTGGTTTGGGAGATAAATATTCAATTGCTTGTGAAGGAAGTGCATTTTCTGCCGCTTTTGTAGTAGATGAAAATGAATGGCGGGG
>JAESTG010000025.1 GCA_016763715.1 Flavobacteriaceae bacterium | reverse complement strand
CTTTTGGGAATATGATCCAATTTTGGAGGCTTGGACAGAATTAGCAACCTGCCCTTGTGTTGAACGCTATCATCCAGCAATGGTTCAAGTTAATGATAAAATATATGTAGGATTAGGTGCCAATGAATTTGGTGATTTAGACGATTGGTGGGAATATGACATTGCCACGGACGCATGGACAGAAAAGACAGGTTTTCCTTCAACTGAGCGACATCACCCTTATTATTTTGGAATTGGCGATTACGTTTATGTAGGATTTGGACACCATACAAGTACAATTTTTAATGATTTTTATCAATACGATCCCGCTACTGACTCTTGGGAAACTTTAGATGATTTTCCTGATCAAGGACGTGTTGCTGGAACACAATTTTCTTATGCTGGAAAAGGATATATTTTAAGTGGACAAGGTGAATCGCACAGTAATTTACCCACAGGTGAGTTTTGGGAATATGATCCCGATTTAGACAGTTGGACAGCATTAACCGCACACCCTGATGGTGGAAGATGGGCGCCGGGTTCTTTTGTCATTGAGGATGAAATCTTCTTTACTTGTGGTGAAGCAAATACGGGTGAAAAACGAGACATGATGGTTTATGGCTTAGCTGGACCAGCTTCTATAGATGATCCTAATATTCAAGAATTAACACTCAGTCCAAATCCTTCAACAGAAATGATTTATTTACAAGGGATAGCTCTTGAGAATGTTACGGCGCGTATTTTTGATACTGCTGGTAAGCTCGTTCACGAATCGACAGTCTCTGAAAACAACTTAGATTTGACGCATTTACTTGCGGGCATGTATGTGCTACAAATCCAAAATGAGGATGGAATTCTTACCGAGAAATTGCTTATTGAATAAAATCAAAAAGCGTCTCTCAATTATTATTTTTAACTTGTTTGCATGTTTAAAACTGCAACCCTACTTCTAATGCTATGTTCATTAATAGCTTGTGAAGTGTCTAAAAGTTCTTCCAATTCCATGCAAAAAAAAGCACAAGACCCCGGTAATTTCATTTTGAGTGGACATATTGTAGAAAAGGATTTCATTAAAAAGAATGGAGAACCCGCTGGATTTACAGAACTCTATTTTAGAGCCTCTGTTCAAGATTATTATATTAAGTTTTGCGAAAGTAAGATCACTAAAAATGATTTAGAACCCTTTATTGATCAAGTGGTAACGGTACATGCCGAAATTCGAGATGGCAATTGGGATATTTGCGAGAATGACCCTCAAGAAATGCAAAGTAGAACTGGGAACTATTTGGTGGTATTAGAATTGAAGTAAACTATTTATATCTTGATTATTTTCCCTGTATAAACACCTTGTGTTTCGGTTAACACGGAGACAAAATAAAGCCCTTTGGTGAACCCTTTTAAATCAATTATTTCTTGTCCGTAAAATTCTGTGTTTTGATAAACCAATTGTCCTGCAAAATCAAAAATTCGTAACGTTCCTTTAGTCGTATAATTTTTCAAATTGACGGCAACTTGGTTCGAAGATGGAACGGGATAAATTGTCATTTCTTTTGAAATTGAACCGTCTAATAAACCACTATCATCTAACAATACAACTATGGTTTCGCAAATTGAATCTTGACTACAAACATTATCCGCATACTGGCAAATAGTATACTCGCCAGGACCTAAAAAAGTATAGTCCACAGTATGACCATATAATGTGTCGTCTTCAATCACCCACCAATAACTTGCAGGTGAACCCGGCGTAGCACCGAAAGTATAATCATAGCCTTCATTTTCGAAAAATAGCTCAGCCACAATCGAATCACAACAGAAAAACCCGTTAGTATCCAAGTCAATAAAAACACCATTGTCACTGAGTGACTTTCCATACTCAAAACTTGATCTTGAGAATTCTAAATCGACTACAATTAATTCTTCTCGATCTATAATTTCCAAGGTTAATAATTCATCAACGCAAGGCGAATTTCCCATTGAATCTGTTTTAAGAATCCCGAATAATTGATCCCCATCTACATTCGCAGGGAAACTACCAATAAAGCCTTTGTCGGATGTTTCGTAAATATCGCCTCCAGGGAAATATTGAATGAAAACATTCTGCTCTTTATGCCAAAGCATGTTCCCGTCAGGATCCATTTTAAGCATTAACGGTACATTGGTATCCAAATATTCGCTTCCGCCATAAAACAAGTAGTTATTATCTGAAGTTTCAATAACGTCTGAAAACCTTATGAGATTAAACTCCTCTTCTTGATAAATCTTTTTTACCCAAAGCACATCACCTTCAGGACTAATTTTATAAACCATCATTCTTTCATCATCCCAATCTCCTCCAGTAGCAATGAAATCGCCCGTACTTGTTTCAATAATTTTTCTAATCAAGCGTGTAAACCTAAATCCTTTTGACCAAATCAATTCACCAGATGAACTGATTCGCATCATAAAACCAGTCGGCACAATTCCCCAATCTGTTGGGTTTCCAATTCCAAATGAATTCGTACTACCCGTAATTAAAAAGTCGCCATTAGATAATTGTGTCAATCCATATGGGCTTTCACTTGCCGGTTCAAAGTCAGGTGTATAGCGAGAAGACCATAAAATATCACCATCAAAATTTAATTTTACCACGGCTATTTCTGATAAATAATCTGCCGGTCTTGTCCAGCCGACACAGACTATCCCATCATCTACAACTTTTATGGTTTTTAAAAGGATAAAGGGAAATTCGCCTAAAAATCGATAAGCCCAAACCGTATTTCCATTAGGCGCAATTTTGGCAATATGTGTATAGTACACGTTAGCGGCATACATAATGACATATAAATGTGAACCGTCTGTATCAACTCCTTGCACGCGCTCATTCACCCCATAGTCATACCTTCTTATCCATTTAACATTACCCACCGTATCGGTCATTGCAAAATAGGAATCGCGTAATTCACCGCCTGGTACGACAATTCCACCAACATGAAATAAACTTGAATCTTGAAATGGAATAACGGTTAATGGGCTGCAATTAATGCTGTCACCAAAAAAGGATAAAAATGGGGGTTGTCCGTAACCGCTTACGCTCATAAACAAAACAATAATTGTGATTTTAAGTTTGGAGGAACAGGATAAAAAAGCTTTCATAGATATGGGAGTTAATCACTCCAAAAATAACAAAATAAAGAGATCGCCATACTAAAATCAATTTTGGGAATTAGCTTTTACATCATTGAAGACGTTTGATTAATGCGGTGCAATATAATAATCCATTAAGCCATATTCCTTATCTGGAGGATTGCCATAACCATTATTAATGAAAAGCTCATATTGAATTAAGCCCACATTTCGCGCATAG
>JAESTG010000026.1 GCA_016763715.1 Flavobacteriaceae bacterium | reverse complement strand
TATGATTTGTTAGAGGAGGCTGCTGAAAGATACGCTGTTGTGGAGTTAGTCGCAAGCGGGAACGTTGTTTATAAATTAAATCATGCTAGGGTGCATGAGCGTCACTGGAATCCAATGAAATCTGCTGTTTATTTAGATTGCTCAGGAGGTTCTCTTGGGGTCTATAAGACGCTACGGGAGGATGGACGTAATGATGATCTGGGCACTACACTTTCTTTTTTGCTTGTCGGTCTGATCGTTTTTTGCAATGAAAAAGTTATACAAGCGGTATCTGACAGTTACAAATATGGATACGGAGTGCCGGTAAATGATTATTTAGCCAAACTTACTATTGCTATAGGTCAGTATTTATCAGATGATTTTGATGATGAGGCTAACCAAATAATAGAGGAAGAGATGAGGATGAATCAGGGTGGTTCTCTTGATCAATTATCCCTGAAGTGTGTTGCATGGATGCAAAAGCACCGTGAGTTTTTAGACAAGAGTGCGTATGACGTTACTGATGGAGAAGTTGGTGCGTTATTAAAAATGTTTGAGGCAGAAACTCATTCAGGTTATTTAGCTAACCATGGTGCGTTATCGCGTGCGTGGCACCTAGAAGCCATAGAGCCACTACACCTCAATATGAACCCTGATGATGATGAGCAGGTAGCTGTGGCTGGCGCAGGCAATCAAAACTCAGACTGCTGCTGCGTCATAGTATAACCAACCCACCCCCGGGCGCTTGGTTAACTCGGAATACCATCACCCATTCAAGGGGAAACCTCTGCGGAGAGTTCCCCTTGAAACCTGTGATATGCATTTTGTCTCACCTCATGCCTGGCCGCAATTAATTGTAAAAATAAACTGAGTGCGCGGGCGAAGTATAAATTTTTCGAATTGGAATAATCCAGAGTTTCAGACGAAGAAAACCTCCATCCAAGCCAGGTTCTCTGCTATATCCAGGGTCATTATTAGTTGATGCATCTTCACATCTGTGCAAAATAAACCTTGCAATCCCCGCGCGATGGGGGTACTACTGGTGTTTGGAATTTTATTAACTGTTAAATGTAGATATATGTTGTTTGGTGTTGAAATTGGCCTGGATATGGGCATTGTGATTGGGTTTTTGGTGCTTACACTCGCTGTTGGAATGGGGCATGGGAAGAGTGTAAAAACAATTAAAGATTATGCTCTGGGGGGGCGAAATTTCTCAACGGCAGCGCTAACGGCGACTATTGTTGCTACTTGGGCTAGTGGTAGTGGGTTTTTCATTCTTATGTCAAAAACTTATTCAGACGGCTTAGTTTATATGTTTGCGAGTTTTGGTATAGGTATATCTTTTTTTATTGTTGCTTTTTTATTAGTACCCAGAATGGGGGAGTTTCTGGGAAGTGTTTCTATAGCAGAAGCTATGGGCAATTTATATGGCAAGAAGGTGAGAGTCATCACGGCCATAGCAGGAACCATTGGTGCCGCTGGAAGTATAGCTGGTCAATTTAAAGTATTTGGTAATATGTTCTCTTATTTTCTGCACATACCAGATTATATTGCTGTAATCACTGCTGGTTTTATAGCGACGCTATATTCTGCATTTGGTGGTATTAGAGCTGTTACGTTTACTGATATATTACAATCTGTTGCCTTTGGAGTTATCATTCCGATGGTTGGATTCATTGTATGGGGTGAATTTTTTAATGAGGGGTTGTCTTTTTCTCAGGCTGCGTCTAATTCAAAATTCAATCTAGATATTTTATTTGATTCTGGTAATCCCGAGTTATTGGGAATGGTAGTTATGTTTTGTTATTTCTGTATTCCAACTGTCTCTGCCCCAGCTTTCCAGAGGATTGCTATTGGTAGGAATGTGGAGCAAGTAAAAAAAGCTTTCTTGATTGCTGGTGCTTTTTTAATATTTATAAAAATCATAATCGCTTGGATTCCATTCTTGGTATATAGTATGAATCCATCCCTTGAATCTGGTCAGCTTGTCAGTTATATAGTGGATACTTATAGCTACCCAGGGCTTAGAGGGTTTATAATAGTTGCTATTATTGCTCTTTCTATGTCAACAGCAGATTCACGCATTAATTCAGCTTCTGTATTATTTACTAACGATATTTGCAAAGTGCTTTCACCTACCTTAAAAAGAGAGTTATTAATCTCAAGATTATTTGCTTTCTTGTTAGGAGGAGGGGCGATAATGTTCTCGCTAGTGGAAACCGATCTACTTAGTATTATTGTTTTAGCCAATAGTTTTTATTATCCAATAGTTACGCCCCCATTTCTTCTTACAGTATTTGGATTTCGTAGTTCTTCAAAATCCGTTCTTATTGGTATGATAGCTGTCTTGCAACGAGTCTTATATGGAAAATGTTACCTATAGAATTTGGTAGCTTTTCGCAAAAGATGATAGGGGTGCTATTTGCTATGTTAATGAACACTGTCTTCCTACTCGCAAGTCATTATGTACTCAAGCAAAAAGGCGGCTGGGTTGGTATCAAAGATAGCTCTTATCTGGATGAGCAAAAAATCATCCGCAGAGAGAAATGGGCAGCATTGGTAAGCAAAGCGCGGAACTTTAACCCTATCAATTATATCAAGGCCCTGCCTGTTGCAGACGACTCTAGATATGTAACACTTGGTGCATATTTCCTTGTTTTTACCTTTACCAGCATTTACTCAACCCATGCAGAAATGCTAAAGGCAAATAAAGCAATAATTACAACAATCTATAAAACCATGATAATCAGCAGCACGATGATGGGAATGTATCTGATTTGGCCGCTGAGTATCAAAACAGAAATCAAACAGATGGTTATGCGTGTTTGGTACCCTCTGGCGATATTTTATATGTTGATATTCTTCAGTATATTCTTTGTATTACTGAATAAAGACAACAACCTGCATTTTGTTCTGTTTGCAGTGAATATGATCGTATCAATTGTTCTTTTGGGCTGGCAAATGGCCTCGGTAATGATAGTTGTTGGTATGTATATGGCTGTGCAATTCTATAAATATTATGCTGGAATAGAATATTTGGACATAAGCCTCGGCTCACCGCAATTCATTTTGCTATACAGCTTGGTATTTATCGGCGCAGCGCTCGTAATTTTCTTTAGACCGCAACAAGAGCGCCAAAAACAAACCGAACACAAAGTCGGTGAGCTTTTAGACGAAGTCGGAACTCTCGTCACAGTAGTCAGTAGTCGTGATAGCCAGATCAGTACTCTGGACACCAAGGTGAGCGGTCTTGAGGAAAGAGTAGATCATTATACTGAGCGCACCACTAATCAAGCTCAAGAGATTGAGCGCCTCGGCTCCACTGCTCAGAGGATTCTTAACAATGTAAATCATGAGCTCCGCCTTCCTGTTGGAAATGTGATGAATTTTGCGGAGATTCTGCATGATGGTCTGGGCAAGCTCTCAGATGAGCAATTAAAGATGCTCTCAAAGGAGGTATATAAAAACTCTAACCGCCTTTCAACGATGATTCTGAATATGCTTGATCTTGCAACACTTCAGGCAAAGAAGATCGAATTACAGATAAAGCTCGCAAATTTCAGTGAACTCGTGGAAGAGCGGCTAGCTGCGTGCCGAAAGATTTACGTAGAGGAAAAACCTCTCAAATTCATCATCAAAATAGAGAAGAACGTGATGGTGCCGATGGATGAAAACTACATCCGTCAAACGATCGATAATCTGGTGATAAACGCGATTAATTTCAGTGAAAAAGG
>JAESTG010000183.1 GCA_016763715.1 Flavobacteriaceae bacterium | reverse complement strand
GTGGTTTCTTTGCAGACCAAATTCGGGCAATACAAAAATTGATAAAAGAACAGAAATGAGCACGTTTGTAATATTTTTAATTTTAATAGTTTTAGTCGCCTTTCTATTGGTGGTAGTTATCATGGTTCAAAACCCAAAAGGAGGAGGGCTTTCTTCTACTTTCGGTGGTGGTGGTGGCCAACAATTAGGTGGTGTAAAGAAAACTACAGACTTTCTAGATAAGAGCACATGGACTTTGGCTACCATTTTATTGTTACCCATTTTGTTTTCTAATGTCTCACTTTTTGATGGAAAAGGTAGTAGCCCAATATTGAATAGTGATGTTCAAAACACAACGTTACCTGACAACAACACTTCAACAGATAACACAACGACAGACTCAACTCAAGACTAAAACCCCTGATGGGTAATAATTTTGATGGTGTAAATCACCAAAATAGTCTTTAAAATAATATTACAATGCCAACTTGTCACAGTTGGCATTTTTTATGCTAATTGGCATAGTTTCTGAAAAAGGATATAGCAGCTTAAATTATTTATAACAAACATCTAAAATATATTGAAAATGGCATTAAAAATTCAACCACTTTCAGACCGAGTATTGGTCGAGCCACAGGCAGCCGAGACAAAAACTGCTTCAGGTCTTTATATTCCTGATTCAGCAAAAGAAAAACCACAACAAGGAAAAGTCGTTGCTGTCGGAAAAGGAAAAAAAGACCATGACATGACCGTCAAGGTAGGAGACTCCGTTTTATATGGTAAATACTCTGGAAGTGAATTAAAATACGAAGGGACAGATTACCTCATCATGAAAGAGGATGATATCCTAGCAATTATCTAACGAAGATTGCAAGTCTAAACAAACAACAAAACAAATTCAATCATGGCAAAAGATATAAAATTTGATGCAGAAGCACGTGACGCGATTAAACGCGGTGTGGATGCATTGGCAAACGCTGTTAAAGTAACACTAGGACCTAAGGGTCGAAATGTAATATTAGTAAATCCTTTGGAGCACCTCAAGTAACTAAAGATGGGGTAACTGTGGCAAAAGAAATTGAACTAGAAGACCCTCTTGAGAATATGGGAGCGCAAATGGTAAAAGAAGTTGCTTCAAAAACCAACGATTTGGCTGGTGATGGAACAACTACTGCTACTGTTTTAGCTCAAGCTATCGTAAAAGAAGGCTTGAAAAATGTAGCTGCTGGAGCAAATCCAATGGATTTAAAAAAAGGTATTGACACTGCTGTAAAAGCCGTCGTAAACCACCTAGAAGCACAGTCTACTAAGGTTGGAGGTTCTTCGGAAAAAATCAAGCAAATTGCTTCCATTTCCGCCAACAATGACGAAACGATAGGGCAATTAATTGCAGAGGCTTTTGGAAAAGTAGGTAAAGAAGGTGTTATTACTGTTGAAGAAGCTAAAGGAACTGAAACTTATGTTGATGTTGTAGAGGGAATGCAATTTGATCGCGGTTACCTTTCTCCTTATTTTGTGACTGACAGTGACAAAATGCAAACTGAATTGGAGAACCCAATGATTTTGTTATTCGACAAAAAAATATCCAATATGAAGGATTTACTTTCTGTTTTGGAGCCTGTAGCACAACAAGGAAAATCTCTTTTAATTATTGCTGAAGATGTTGAAGGTGAAGCTTTGGCAACTTTGGTAGTAAACAAACTGAGAGGAGCCTTAAAAATTGCTGCTGTAAAAGCTCCAGGTTTTGGAGATCGTAGAAAGGCCATGTTAGAGGATATTGCTATTCTTACAGGAGGTACTGTAATTTCAGAAGAAAGAGGCTTTACATTGGAGAATACGTCCATTGAAATGCTCGGAACTGCTCAAACAGTAACTATCAATAAAGACACTACAACCATCGTTAATGGTGCTGGAAACAAAAAGGATATTAAAGCTCGCGTAGGGCAAATTAAATCTCAAATAGAGACCACTACTAGTGATTATGATAAAGGAAAACTTCAAGAGCGTTTGGCAAAATTAGCTGGAGGAGTTGCCGTATTATATGTAGGTGCTGCGAGTGAAGTAGAAATGAAAGAAAAAAAGGATCGAGTGGATGATGCATTGCATGCAACTCGTGCAGCTGTGGAAGAAGGCATTGTTGCTGGAGGTGGAGTTGCTTTAGTTCGTGCGAAACAAGCTTTGGACAAATTGACTACCGATACTTTAGATGAAACAACTGGAGTTCAAATTGTAGCTCGTGCCATCGAATCTCCTCTACGTACTATTGTTGAAAATGCTGGTGGAGAAGGATCGGTTGTAATCAATAAAGTAATGGAAGGGAAGAAAGGCTATGGTTACGATGCAAAAAGTGAAGAATACGTAGATATGTTTAAAGCAGGGATTATAGATCCTAAGAAAGTAACTCGTATTGCTCTTGAAAATGCAGCTTCGGTTGCAGGAATGATTCTCACTACCGAGTGTGCTCTTGTTGACATCCCAGAAGATTCTCCTGCGATGCCTCCAATGGGTGGCGGTATGCCAGGGATGATGTAATATTATTCTGAAAAATACTCAATAAAAAAGGTCTTTGTGAATTCACAAAGACCTTTTCTTATATCAATATTATTGTGATTGATTTCGAATCTCCTACTCTTTCCTTTTCCGAAGTAAAGTGAATAATGATACAGCTACCAAGGTAATTATTAAAGGCCATAACACAAAACTATCTGTACGCACCACACTTTCTCCACCATCGGGTTGTACTGCCTGCCACTGCTTTATCATGTACTCCCAAACAAAAGCAAAAACAATAACAACAATCGTTATAGAATACAGTAATATTCTCTTTATTTTATTCATCTATTTATCTAAGCCTCCGTCTTTTTCATTATGATCACCAACAATATCTTCGTCACGATATTTACAACAATCGTGTACGCTATTATACGCCTCTAAAGTCGCCTTTAGTTCTTTAGTATCATGCCCAACTCTAGTTACACTAGCCTTTAATTAAAGATGTCACCAAAAAAACGTGGTCTGGGTAAAGGCTTAGATGCACTCTTAAGTACGAGTCATACTGCACGC
>JAESTG010000182.1 GCA_016763715.1 Flavobacteriaceae bacterium | reverse complement strand
TTGAAATAAATCAGACCAAACTACAGCTACAAATCCGCCAATAAATATATAGGCAAGTACAATGACAAAGCCTAATAGAGCTCCGTAGAAATAATTCATTCCCAGTAGCGATTCAAAGGCAATACCCGTAGCATCAATTTGTGAACTCACGTATATGATTACAAAAATAGAAAGTACCGATGCGGATAGAATTCGTAAAAAATGTGTTTTCGATTTAAAATGGCTTACTAGATAATCTGGTACCGTAATAGATTTGTAGGTGTCCGTCCTGCGTTTAAATTTTTTAGCCATAAAAAACCAGGACACGGCAACACCCAAGAGTTCACCAATAACTACCCAATATGCAGACAGTCCAGCAATGGCTCCCATTCCAGTAAGTCCTATGAGCAGCCAACCCGATTCGCCAGTTGCGCGAGCTGAAAAAGCAACGGCCCAGTAGCCAATATTTTTACCGCCAACGTAAAAATCACTCATGCTTTTTATTTTTCGAGAGGCGAAAATACCAATCAGAAAAAGAATGGCTACATATACTACTAAGGCAATAATTTTAGCGATCATAGGTAAGGATTAAGTGATACAAGAAATGAGCTATATAACGGCTGTTCTTAAACGTTGAGTGAAAATAGTTAACTTTCAAAAAGCCTCTATTTTCATCAAAATAATCTTAGTTTTGTGTCAAAATTCAAAATAAAACCATCAAACCTTTATTAAGCTCATAATTTTGCTTATACTGGTAAAACTAACTTTTATATCATAAAATAAAAATTTAAATTGAATGAATCGTATTGAAAGCTTGAATGAATTGATTGAAACATTAGATGATTGTGAGCCTGAGGATTATATAAAGTTGGCCAAGCAAATGAAAATTCCTAACAGTGATTTTGAAAAATATGCACACTGGAGGTCTGATGGTTATTGCAGAAATTGTATTGAAAGAACCGACACATACGAACTTGTTTTAATTTGTTGGAATCCAGGAGATGAAACTCCCAAGCATGGCCATTCGGGTCAACGTTGTTGGGTCTATCAGGTGGATGGTGAAATCAATGAAGTTCGATATAAAGTGGATGAAGCGGGTGTGTTAGTGCCTTGCAATGAAATGCAATTGAACCCTGGGCGATTAACGTATATTGTAGATACTATGGGGTACCATTCATTGAGCAATAATTCCAATAAAAGGGCGATGACGCTACATTTATATATTTCACCAATTGATTCTTGCAAAGTTTTTGACACTACAGAAAATTCTTTTAAGGTTAAAGAATTGAAATATGATAGTTATAAAGGAGTTTTGGTAGAAACTCAAATTTCTTCCTAAAATTTAAAAGAATAAATAAAAGAGCCTCTGAAATTCATTTCAGAGGCTCTTTTTATATTTCTCAGTTCATTTTAGTATAAATAAGCCCTGCTAAAAGTCCCATTACGGCAAAAAAGAAGAGATAAATTCCGAAATTCATAAAGGTTCCCGTGAGATCCATCAAATTACCTGTTGCGTAATTAATAAGGCCTCCTCCAAGCCCAACAAGAATCGCTACTAAGATTCCGTATTGTATACCGCTTGCCGTGTCATAACTACCTGCACTAATTTTCCCATAAATGGTAGAAAATGCGAAACCTTGCACAAGACATCCTAGGATAAGGTACATTATATCTGGTGGGTCTTTCATTATACCTTCCATTCCCATATGGTCGGCCATCAACGGATCTGCTATAATACCCCATAAAAGGAACCCCCCAGCAACACCCCAAACAGTGGCCACTAACGTACTCACTAAATTTACTTTTGAAAACATAATTTGATGGTTTAAGTGATTAATATTCAGAAATTTACGAAATAAATTAAAGCATATATGAATTCGTTTAAATTTCTATAAACCAACATATTAACAAACAGTATGACTGTAAAATGGAACAATAGTGCTTCCTCCCCATTTTAATATGTGTAATTTTGAACCGTGAATAGTAATTATGACATTTTAATTGTAGGAGGCGGAGCAGCTGGTTTTTTCACCGCTATTAATGCTGCGGAAATGAATCCTTCTTTACGCATTGGGCTACTGGAGCGAGGAAAAGAAGTGCTAACCAAAGTAAAGATTTCTGGAGGGGGTCGATGCAATGTAACACATGCTGAGTATGAACCTAGAGAACTCTCAAAAAATTATCCTCGAGGAGAAAAAGAACTATTAGGTCCTTTTCATAGTTTTATGACAGGAGATACCGTTGCTTGGTTTGACAGTAGGGGAGTCGAATTGAAAACAGAAGAAGACGGAAGAATGTTTCCAGTGTCTAATTCTTCACAAAGTATTATAGATTGCTTTTTAGCTGAAATCGAGCGATTATCCATTGATGTATTGATGAATAATTCGGTGAAGCAGATATCCAAGGATGGTGAGATTTGGAAAGTTGAAACAACCAATCAGGTGTTAGAAGCTTCGGTGTTGGTAATTGCTACGGGGAGCAACCCAAAAATATGGAAGCTCTTGGAACAATTGGGACATACTATAGTGCCTCCAGTGGCCTCCTTATTCACGTTTAATATTAAGGATGTCAGAATTTTAGATTTACCAGGTGTAAGCATGCTCGCTAACATCAAGATTTTGAATGATAAACATAAAGTTGAACTGGAAAGTGAAGGCCCATTGTTAATTACCCATTGGGGGATGAGTGGACCTGCCATTCTTAAACTTTCAGCTTGGGGAGCTCGAATTTTAGCACCTAGAGATTATCGATTCACAATTATTGTGAACTGGTTGTTAGACCTTTCCGAAGAAGAAGTACTGAGCCAATTGATGAACAAGAAAGGTGAATTTCCGAAACAGACCATTTTAAAGTATACACAATTCGGTTTGCCAAAACGTCTTTGGCAGAATATGGTAAAGGCCGTGGGAATTGATGCTACCGAAATATGGGCAGAAATCACAAAAAAGAAACTACAAAACTTGGCGCAACAACTTACTGCCTCCTATTTTGAAGTAAATGGAAAGAGTACTTTTAAAGAAGAATTTGTCACTGCGGGCGGCGTGGATCTCAAAGAAGTGAATTTTAAGACCTTTGAAAGTAAAAAATGCCAAGGGCTTTACTTCGCGGGAGAGGTAATGAATATTGATGCCATTACAGGTGGATTTAACTTTCAAAATGCTTGGACGGGAGGATATATGGTGGCGCAGGCTATCTCTAAACAATTATGAAAAGATACATAGCATTACTTCGAGGAATTAATGTAGGCGGACATAAAAAAGTTTAATGGCCGATCTCAAAGCATTATTTGAATTGCTTGGGTTTATGGAAGTGCAAACATATATTCAGAGTGGAAATGTGGTTTTTTTAGCTGAAAAATCTTCCAATTTAGATGTGGTTATTTCTGAAGCAATTAATAATAAGTACGGTTGGGAAGTTCCCGTTTTGGTTCGTACGGCGTCCGAAATAAAACGCATTCTTTCAGATTGTCCCTTTTCCGAAGAAAAAAAAGCGAAAAGTTATTTTACACTCTTTCAACAGCCTCCGTTAGGAGAGAATATAGTGGAGTTTGATCGTCAGGTTTTTCCAGATGAAGAATTTCGAACTACGTCAAATGCCTTTATTTTTTCTGTGCCAACGGTTATGGAAATGTAAAAATGAACAACAATCTAATTGAACGCAAGTTGAAAGTTAGAGCCACTACTCGCAATTATAGAACCCTCCTAAAGTTGATCGAACTGGGTAGTTAAATGATGAACCTTAGGAAGGTTTAGAGAATAAGTAGGTACTACTATCAAAGATTCATTACTTCGATTTGGAGATTAGTTTTCTACCAGTCCATACGCCACCAATAACAAATAATGCCAAGCCAGATAACCGGAGCAAATTAAATCCACCGCTCGGACTCTCCATATTAAATTTAAAAATGGAATTGCCATAAGCATCTTTATCAACTTTAATATTTGAAGCCTTTTCTGGCAACTCAATGGTATATGTTTGTTGAATGGTACCTCCAAATTCTATTGGGCTACTTACCGACATATATTTATTTTCGGTGAGCTTAGTTAAATTCGCATCTTTTTGGTCTGTTTCTACAATCCAAGTGCCACGTTTGTCGATGTCGCAGGCTCCGTAAGCATTGAGACTAAGTTCAAAAGAGCGGTTCATTTCATCCTTTTCAAGTTTGAAATCATCCAAAAAATAACCTGGCATACTACGCTCCACTTCGCGTTTTAGTGCCGCTGGATTATTTCCTAAGGAGTTTTGCCATGTTTGCCATTGTTGGGCGTTCATCGTCATTGAAAGTTTAATTCTTGCGTTTCCTATGGAATCAATTCTTATATTAATTTTTTGCTGCAACTGCTGTCCGTAAGTAGTACTTATGAAAAGCACAAATAGAAGCATTATAAGTTTTTTGTAATTTTTCATGATGTTTATCTTATGCTGTTAAACAATTGGTTAATGATTCCAGAATTGGATTGAAATAGATAATCTGGCGAACCTATGGCGACCACTCTAATACCTCCGTTTTTTCGTAATGTCTTCGCAATCCAAGTAAATGTTCCATCATTGGAATAAGTGCTTCCATAAACAGTATTACCATCCATTTCAAATTCAATACTCATTCCATAGTTATATAGGGTGTTGCTAATTGCATACATGGCGTCTGAACCATTTGTAGCGGGGACGTCATAAACAGAAATACTCATGCTTTGATCTGGAGATGTAGCTTGTGCTGTTAAAATGGATATTTGTGGGATGGGTCGCATCATGGTGTGCCAACCTTGTGGGACGGCAAGCGATAGTGTTCGACCACTGCTAGAACTGCTTCCTCCACCAGAACTACCTCCTCCAGAGTTGTTAACTACTTTAGTCTTTTGAGTACCTCCATTGTTCACCAAGGTTGCAGTACTACCACCAGACCAAGACCGAACGATATCATCCACTTTTTTACGTAAAAATGCATCGTCTTTTAGTGCCATTGGAGTGACACCTTGTTGGTTTACCTCGTGAATGTCTACGAGCGTATAGCGTGGATCTCCATTTTGCCACTTGGGTATAAATTCACTTAGTTCTTTTTGTCCTGTTTCAAATGCTTCTTCGGCTGTCATTATTTTACCTAATCCTTCACCTCCAATACCTGTAGCTTCAATGGCGTAATATTGACCGTTTAATTTAAAACCTGGGTAGGCGTGGCCTGGAATAAGGAAAATGATGGGGTCCAATCCCGCATTAGACAATACACTTGCATACAAAAGACTTAGCTCTAGGCAAAGTCCTGTATTTCCTGTGATGACTTCTCTGGGAAGCCTATTTTTTTGTGAAAATTTTGAAACATCCTGAAGGGATTCAGGAATTCCCTTGGTGCCACTATAAACCATATGAGAAAGGATGGTTGCGTTGTAAATTCCGACTAAAAACCGCACGGCTTCGTTGGGATCTTTTGTAACTGAAGCGGCTTCTCCCATTAATATTTTTTCCTGAATATTTTGGGTATAATATTGAACAATGGGATCGTTTGGAGTTACATAACAAGCTAATAAAGCATCATTATTATAGACATCTGCCCAACCAGCAATCTCGCTTGGAGGTATATTGGTAAACATATATTCGTTACGACTGCTAATTCTAAACCCGAATTCTTCTTCAATCATATCGTCTTCTGAAGCACCATCCCATGTGATTTCAATTTCAGCCTTTTCCATAGATTCTGTCATTTTTTCAGCAATACTTTCAGGGAATTTCGGGTAACACCTAACGGATGCCGTTTGCCCGGGAAACATTTCTCCAATGATGTCTAATTCAGTCCATTCAATATAGCCTGGAATACGATATCGTACCGTGACGTCTTCTAGAGTTTTTTTTGACGTATTGGTAATCTTTGCTTTGAACAAATAATATTTACCATCCAGCGCTTCTTCGTTAGCATATACATTGTGTGCTGCAGGCATTATAGTTGCTGTTTTTACGATGTAAATATCGAGACTCCCTGCGCCATTGGTCGAGAATAGGAAGCTCGCTCCAAAGAGAAGTAATCCTATACCACTTACTAGTAGTGGAATAATTAGTTTTTTCATAATTTCTAGTTTTTCTGAATTAGTTTTTGATTACTTTAAAAATGTTCGTCTCGTTTTTCGCTGTCATTAGAGTCACAAAATAGATTCCAGAACTGTCTTCAGCTGTATAATCAATGCCCCGAATTTGAGTTTGGCTAATTAAAAAGTTTGATGATAGTGCGCATAAGGTGATTATTAGAAAGCGAATATGAGTTTTCATGTTGCTACGGAATTTGACTAGTTTATAATCTCATCGTAATACATTGAAAATGTCATCACACTTTTTTTCTGAAATGACTTCATAAAAACAAAAAAGAAAGTAAAATAGAGTTTAAGTGCGTCTTGTTTTAAAGAAATAGAAGAGTAGGAAAAGTAGCAAGACGCTACCTAAAATCCATATCCAGATTGGAACTCTAGAAGATAATTGGATGGGTGCAGCATTTCCCATCAATACCAAACCAGCCCAATATTGCGGTTCGGCTGTACGGCCTTCTGCGCTGGCCAAATAGGTTAGTTTTGCTTGGCGAAGGGCTTGATTTTTAGGCCATCCTTTTTTCAAGTTTTCATAGAAATGACCAATAATTTCGGTGCTAGATTTTTCATCAATTTTCCAAAGACTGGTCAAGGTGCTTTCACTTCCAGCGTAATTGAAAGCGTGAGCCAATGAAATCATTCCTTGACCTGGCTGGTATGTAGGCTTTCCTGTTTCACAAGCCGTTAGAATCGCCAAATTTGAGGATAGATTTTGGTTGTAAATCTCATAGGTATACAAATAGTTATCTGTCAATCCATTTTTATCATTTGAATCTTTTGCGAAAACCAATCGAGACAATTGAGGGCTCATATTATTTGATTCAGCGTGAGTTGCAATATGGATTATTTTATGCTCCTTGGCGTTGGTCGTAAATAATTGTTTGGTCGATTTTTCGTTGAGAAAGGACGTTCCATTAAATTGTTTAGAATACCGCTTTGCAATGTCAACACTGAAATGCTGAGGAAGTAAGGTTAAATAAGTTTTATCCAATTCTAACGAGTCCGTAATACCGATTTGATAATCTTTCTTCATTTTATCTGTAAACTCTGGTGCAAAGGCTACAAAATTACTACTGTAATCAATGCTTTTTTGCGCTTCATCAAGTAACAATAAGCTGTAATTATAGGATATGAAATAGTTGGCCAATAAACTGTTGGTGCCAAGCTCCTGAAATGAGTTGATTTGAGACGGGGTCAAAGTTTCAAAACTTAAATTGAAAAGTATTCCATCGGGTACAATGACCACATTTTCTGAATTAACTAAGGTTTTCAATGGCTCCCATAGTTGAAGATATAATTGGTGATATAATGGGGCTACCTTGCTTAAATCACCTTGATTTTCACCTAATTGAGTAATACTTTCATCAAGGTTTTCTGAATCCAATTCTATTAATTTTTTTTCTGTTTTAGAAACAACCAAGGCGTACAGTTGGGTTTCGATAAAGAAATAACGTACCACAGTAGTGTTTTCTGAGATACTCTTCTGTAGGTTGGTGATAGGTTGTTCTATGGTTGAATATCTTAATTGATAGTATTTGGGATAATCATGTTTTAATGAATCTAAGAAGGTATTCCAAGCTTCATTTGCCTTAAAATAGTCTTTAATTTTTTCTTCCTCATCGGTCTTTAATGCACTTGAGATTAATTGTTTCAATTCTTTCTCACGGGCCTTCAATTTCGAAGGAATACCACCAAAACGTATGTTCTTTCGGATATTAAATTTTGTGCGAATTCTATTGTAAATACCTGATTCTTGAATCGCTATGGTTTTGTCCAAATATGCTGGCTGTTTGGTAGCCTTGTAAAGACGGTAATACAACTGTTTGGAGAGACTGTTCAAACTTTTGTATTCGGTTAGTAAACTATTAATGTCTTCAATATTAATTGTGGTGGTCTTTCGTTTTTCTAGAAAAAAAACGGCTTTTTCTATTTTAGTAACTTGTTCTTTCAGAAATAGGGTGTCAATACTGGTTTTCGTTTTTAAAAGAGATTGGACTTCTAACACTGTAATAGTCGGTCTGTAATATTCAATTTGAATAGAATCTAGTATCGAAGTAACCTGCGAGATTTTTTGGTCCAAATACCTATTTCCTTTATTGGCCCACTGATATGAATTTGCGTAATCTCCAGCCGCAAAATAGACCTGTGAGCGATTGGTTATTTCTTTAATAATTGGAAAGCTATCTTCCCCATTATTTTTTCGAATATAATCATAGACTTTTTCGGCAAGAGCTATTGCTTTATTGGGTTCATTATTTTCGGCCAAGAACAGTGCGTAATCTCGTAGCAGAATTAGATATTCCCGACTGTATTCAGTTGGATATGCTTCATTGTAAAGAGCTTCACTTTCTTCATATAGCTCTTTTGCGTGCTTTATTTCTTTTTTTTCTGAATAGGCTTTCGCCAAAATATATAAAAGATCTCCTTCAACAGATAAATAGCGACTCTGCGCTTTTTTCAAATTGACCAATGCCTCATTCGCCGTTGCGATACTTTTGTCGAATTCCCTCAATTGTACTTCCGAAGTTGCTATTTGATATGAACTTATTCCCAAACGAGGACTATCTACCCCATATAGTTCCTTCTTTTTTTTGTGAGCGTATTTTAACATCTTGTAGGCCCTTGCAAAGTAGCCTGTGTCATTGTAAAAAGCAGCCAAATTTGAAATGGCGGAAGCTTGTAGTCGTTTTGCTTTTTTTACCAAAACTTCGTCTGGAGAGCCATTGATGATGGTTTGTAGTTTCGAAATGAGCTCTTTCTTTAATTCTATAGCCGCGCCTAAGTGACCCTGCGCATCAACAACTAATGCTAGATTGAATTGAAAGGTAACAATGTAGTAGTCTCGATCAAAAGCTTCTAATTTACTTTCCTTGGTGGTCGCAATGGCTTTGTGGAAATATACTTCTGCGCTGTCTAGCTTGTTGAGCGTCCACATGTACACAGCCACACCATTATAGGCATCTGCTAGTTTCTCTTTTTTTGCTGAATTAGATTTTTCATATGCCGTAACGGATGCCTTGAAATAGTTAACAGCATTGCTCAAATTGTACATGGCATAATAGTTACCACCAATCGCATAATTGATTTCACCTAGCTCCTTTTGCGTAATATCGGAAGTCTGTCGGGCATATTCTAAAGCTTTTTTAGAAGCAATAACTGAACTAGCGTCATCACCCAAATTAACATATAGTTTGTCGAGGCTGCGATAAGCCTTAAATAAAGTTCTTGGATTGGAGGTGCGAGATTTTAAATTTGCAATAAAGTCTTCAGCTGCTTTTGCTGCTGTTTCTGTAGTTCCTTTTTTTGCTTCAATTTTACCAATATATATAGGAAATTGATATAGTGAGTCAATTTGATTGTTCGATAAAAAGGAGGATAGTTTTTGCTGAAGTACCGTTTCGGCCTCGGTAATTTTATTTTCTGACAGTAGATTTTCTATGGTACTGAGCTCAGGAGTATCTGTATTTTGACCGTAGCCTGAAAACGAATGGCAACATATAAAAACTGCGCAAATACCCCAATATTTCCGAAGGAATGCAATCATAAAATAGTTAGTTGTTCTTTAAGTCAGAAAGTATTTTCTGGGCACTTACTGTTCCACTAAAAGTAAGATATTTTTTCGCATCCTCCACGTTATCAGCTTTTAAGTATGCGAGTCCGAGGTAAAGAGCTGTTTCTTTTTGAAAAGAGTTTCGCTCCCTATCCTGTAAATTTTGCAGATAATTAATGGCATCATTTTGATTGCCATTGGCCAAATGTGCTACCCCTAAAAAGTAGTAGAGCGTATCTGATTTTTTACCTGCTTCAGTTAGTACTTGCCACTTACTAATAGCCTTTGAATAGTCTCCTTGCTTATAATTTACCATTGCATCATAAAATGCAAAATTTTGTTCGCTACCCATGGTGGTGGGTAATCCCGGGTCTGGTAAGAAATGTTGAGCGAATAATTGCTCCGAAGGAGAGGTGTCGTTTTTTAGTAAAAATAAGCCGAGTAATACAATGATGGAAGCTGCTGCGTACCATTTTATTCTTGTAAAAGGAGATAGTTTAGTCTTTGAAGTAGTTTTTTTGGAAGCCGACTTCAAATCTATTGTTTTTACAGGAATCATTTCATTATGAAATCCATCTAAGCTACTTTTCAAGGATGCACTTTCGATACCAAGAATTAGTTTTTTAATGTCTTCGAAAAGCACTTTAAAATTTTCGTCAGTTTGTAATTTATGTTCAAATAGAGTGCGCTCATCTTCAGGCATACTGTTTTGAAGGTAGCTATCTATCTGCTCTAATTGTTCTTGTGATATGTCGTTATTCGTGTTCACTTTGTTATCAATTTGGGGATACTAAATCTCTTAATTTCTGAATACAGCGGTATTTTTTATTACGAGCCGATGCTTCACCTATATTGAAGAATACGGCAATTTCTCGCAATGATTTCTTCTGAAAATAGAATATTTCTAACAGCTTTTTACATTCGTCTCCTAAATGTTTGAATGCCTCCATGGCATGATTCTTTGGGTTGTAATTGTCTTCAGAAATATCAAAGGAAATTAATATTGAATCCTCATCTTTAATAAGAAAACCATCCTCTATCTGCGATGTTTTTTTAAAATGTGAAGAGCGCAAGAAATCTGTCCATTTATTTTTCGCTATTTGATACAAATAGCCTTGCAATGCCGTTTCGCTGATTGGGCTAAATTTGCCTGCCTTGACATTTTGATACATGGCAATAAATGCCTCTTGATAGGTGTCTTTTGCTTGGGGCATAGATCCGTTATTTTTCAGAATAAAAACTTCTACTTTTTTATAGTTGTCTTGGTACAGACGTTTTAATACACCATTATCATTGGCTTTGATGGCTGATATTAACTTTAGCTGACTTAGTATTTGTTCTGTTTCCCTCATGCTTTGTTACCAAGGGAAAGTTACACAATTTTTTAGTTCACTTTATCTGTACTTTTCAACCATACATCGACCAACTTTTGAAATGTCATCACAATGATGTATTTTTTTAATCGTGATGACATTTTCATTTTATTTCGATGTATCAAAACAACTATAAAAAGTATACAATGAAACGAATTTTACAACTAGCATTTCTAATGCTTTTCACTACTGTTACATATGGACAAACGGGTATTTCGGTTCCCGAGATGAGTGATTGCGATAGTCAAATACAGTCCTTCATGGCAACGTATGATATTCCTAGCCTTACTATGGCATTGGCAAAGAATGGAGAATTGAAATATATGCGCTCTTTTGGGAATGCCAATATTTCGGGGAGTGAGGTTACTCAGCCTTATCATATGTTTCGAATAGCAAGTGTTTCTAAATCTATTACATCGGTAGGTATCATGAAACTTATTGAAAATGGGGAAATTAATCTCAATGATAAAGTTTTTGGAACTGGTGGCATTTTGGAAAATCACTGGTATTTTTCAAATAGTAATATTCCCGATAATCGAGTGTACGATATTACGGTGCAAATGTTGTTAGAACATGCAGCAGGTTGGGATAGAAGTGTCGATTGTTTTCCTAATCCTACGGTGCCATATCCATGGTTCTTTGAGGGCTGTGATCCTATCATGGCTCCCTTACAAATCACTCAATCTCAAGGAGAACAAAACCCAGTGAAAGAAGAATTTCTAATCAATTATTTACTTGAGAAGAATCTCAACTTTACACCTGGAAGCAATTATGCATATTCCAATATGGGTTTTTTAGTCCTTAGCGAGATTATAGAAGAGGTGTCGGGTCTAACTTATGAAGAGTTTATGAAACAGGAGATTTTTCATCCGTTAGGAATTTATGATATGCACATAGGTGAGAATTTGTTGGATGATAAAATGGAACGAGAAGGGGAGTATGTTGGAAACGGATTTACAACGCTCGATCTCTATGGTAGTGGGAATCAGGTGCCATGGGAATATGGAGGGTTTAATCTTAATGCCATGGATGGACATGGTGGATGGGTCGCAACTGCGCGAGACATGGTGAGATTGTTAGTGGCTGTTGATGGGTTTACAACCAAACCAGATATTATAAATATAAACTCTATAAATACCATGGTGACACCTTCGGCCAATAATGCGAGCTATGCTAAAGGATGGTCAGTGAATGGTGCTAATAATTGGTGGCATAGTGGGGCCGTAGATGGAACAGCGAGTTACTGGGTGCGTTCCAATAGTGGTTACACTTGGGCCATCGTATTGAATAAGCGTGCCTCTGGTGGTAATGCCAATGCTTTTTGGGCCGCGCTGGATCAAATGGGTTGGAATTGTATTTCTAGTACTGGAACTTTTCCAGCACATGATTTATTGGATTCGCCAACAGTAAATGCTAGCAATTTGGACGTAGATGGTGACGGAACTTCAACTCTGGATGTATTTTGGACTAACGGTAATGGCTC
>JAESTG010000181.1 GCA_016763715.1 Flavobacteriaceae bacterium | reverse complement strand
TTGTCCAATTTTGTGATTATGGCAGGTTTAATATTAAGTGCAACAAGTGCCTTAGGAGGAATTGGGATTCCAATTTTTTTAATAGGAATTGTGTTGTTTGCCGTTACCACTACTTTTGCGTTTATCACCTTGCCTGTAGAATTTGACGCAAGTAAACGTGCATTGGCATGGTTGGAGTCTAAAAACATGGTGACTCAACAAGAGCATGCTGGAGCTAAAGACGCCTTGAAATGGGCAGCACGCACCTATGTAGTTGCTGCATTAGGGTCATTAGCAACCTTGCTTTACTTTATTATGATGTTTATGGGAAGGCGTTAAGCAAATAATCAATGGAGTATATATGGTTTACTTTACCACGTTGTTAGGGTTGTAGCCTACATAATCGGTAAAATGTTCTTTAAAAGTGATTCCGTAGTCTTCCAATTCCTTTAAAATTGGTTCGTAGACTTCTTTAGTAATGGGTATTTGCACCCCAGGAGTGGTTATTTCTTTATTTAGAATACGTAGTGAAGCTATCGCAACTGGTAGTCCTACCGTTTTAGCCATGGCTGTATAAGTTTGATCTTCACCTACTAATACCATTGTACTGTCAATTTGCTTTTTCTTACCATTGAGTTCGTAGCCAAATTTATGGTACATAACGATCATATCTTTATCGTCTTCTTTGAGCGTCCATTTGTCCATTAGTATTTTCTGAAGGGCTTTAGCTGGGGTCGCATTGGGAAGACCTATTTTCTTTTCAGTATTAAAAATGTCCAATTCCAATAATTTTTCCCACATCAAATCGTCCTGTTCTATTTTCAAACTATAGCGCATTTTTAGCTTTACAGAATCGGTTGGTGAATAGGGTAAGAAGAGGTTTACGAAGTCACGGTAACTTAAATTTTCAGAGTTCGGAATAGTATAACTATCATCGGTCATGCCTAGTTGCACAAACATATTCCAAGCTTTACTGAAGCCCACTCTACGCATTGTTCCACGATATAAGGTAAGGATATCTTCTAGACCGTAGATGCTTTGATAGTGTAGCGAATTTCGATTGGCATAGGCTTCAAAACGGCCATGACCTTCCACATTGAGAAATTCAGTTCTTCGGAATAATTTATGATAAGGAATGTACTTATAGGTGCCTTCTTGAATAAATTCGGCAGCGCCTCCTTGTCCTGCTAGTACCACATTTCTTGGATTCCATGTAAATTTGTAGTGCCATAGGTTGTCATCACTTTCGGGGGCAACCAACCCTCCCGTAAATGACTCAAACAGTAACATTTTCCCTCCACTGTCTCGAATACGATCAATAACCTGCATGGCGCTCATATGATCAATTCCTGGGTCTACGCCAATTTCATTCATAAAGACAAGACCTTTGGCTTTAACTTCGGTATCGAGTGCTTGCATTTCCTCACTTACATAGGAAGCGGTAACCAAATGTTTTCCGAAGGCTAAGCAATCTTTGGCAGCTTCCATATGGAAACGTGCTGGAAGCATTGAAATAACCAAATCTGCATTTTTTATACACTCTTGTCGTTGTTCTTTGTTAAGAACATCAAGTAATATTCCTTTTGCATTGGGGTGTCCTTGGGTGAACTTTTTAGCATTTTCTTCTGAAATATCACCTATGGTAATAAATAGGTTTTCCTTTTCAGACTTATCGAGTAAATATTTTATTAAGCTGGTAGCAGACCTTCCTGCTCCTATGATTAAAATAGTTCGCATCCGTAGTATTTTCGTAAATTTGTGTGTTGAATTGTCATTGCCTTTCGGTGGGGACGAAAATACTAAAACCTATTGGTAACCAATGAAGAAATTAGATAAAAAAATAGTAATTATAGCATCTGTTTTAGGTGCTGTCACCATAGCAATTGGAGCTTTTGGAGCACATGGATTAAAGGAATTGGTTGATGTTGGGGCAATTTCTAGTTTTGAAACTGGGGTTCGGTATCAAATGTATCATGTAATTGTATTATTGATTATTGGATTTGCACCTCCACTTTCGGTGAGTGCCAAAAAATGGGTGCTTCGTTTCTTTTGCGTTGGAATGTTACTCTTTTCAGGCTCAATCTACCTTTTGGCGCTAAAAGAGGTCTTACCATTCTCGGTAAAATTCTTAGGTCCAGTGACTCCATTGGGAGGTCTTCTATTAATTTTGGGTTGGCTCCGTTTGGGATATGGATTATTTAAGTTAAAATCCAAACAATTCTAATTAAATTAGGTCGCTATATCTAGAGTTTTTTTTATTTTTGCGCATACAACAAAAACAAAGTTATGGTCGACAACAACCAAACTGCGAAAACGATTTCGTTGCGTCAGTACGGAATTAACGCCTCAAAAGTAAACTACCAGCTTACCTCACAAGAATTACACGAAGAAACTTTAGCGAAAAAACAAGGTAAAGAATCCAGCTCTGGAGCTCTTGCAATCAACACTGGTGAGTTTACCGGACGTTCGCCCAAAGACCGCTTCATTGTTGAGGATGAAATAACCAAAGACAGAGTTTGGTGGGGAAATATTAATATTCCATTTGATCCAGCTAAATTTGACGCTTTATACGATAGAGTCACTAGTTATTTGGAGAACAAAGAAGTATATGCTCGCGATTGTTACGCATGTGCGGATACTAATTATCAACTCAATATACGAGTGATTAATGAGTACCCTTGGAGCAATATGTTTTCTCTAAATATGTTTCTTCGTCCAAATGAAGAAGAATTAGCAAGGTTTGATCCAGATTGGTTGATTGTAAATGCACCTGGATTTATGGCTGTTCCAGAAATAGATGGCACTAGACAGCATAATTTTGCCATATTAAATTTCACAAAAAAGATTGCCTTAATTGGTGGAACTGGATATACAGGTGAGATTAAGAAAGGGATTTTTTCCGCACTTAATTTCCTATTACCAGTTTTTCAGAATACATTACCTATGCACTGCTCTGCGAACGTTGGAGAAGATGGTGATACAGCTATTTTCTTTGGTTTGTCTGGAACTGGAAAAACAACGCTTTCGGCAGATCCAGCACGTAAGTTGATTGGTGATGACGAACATGGTTGGACGGCAGAGAATACAGTATTCAATTTTGAAGGGGGTTGCTATGCAAAAGCAATCAATCTTTCTGAAGAAAACGAACCAGATATTTACCGTGCTATTAAACCTGGAGCGATTTTGGAAAATGTCATTATGGATGAAAATGGAGAAATAGATTTTAGTGATATTTCCATTACACCGAATACACGCGTAAGCTATCCAATTTACCATATTGATAACATTCAAGTGCCTTCGATAGGTCATGAGCCAAAAAATATTTTCTTTTTAACCGCTGATGCCTTTGGAGTGTTACCTCCAATTTCAAAGTTGACACCAGGCCAAGCTGCGTATCATTTTATAAGCGGATATACAGCAAAAGTTGCTGGAACTGAGGAAGGAATCGACGAGCCTTTACCAAGTTTTTCAGCTTGTTTTGGAGCTCCTTTTATGCCTTTACATCCAACAAAATATGCTGAAATGTTGAGTGCAAAAATGCAAGAATCTGGAGTAACCGTTTGGCTTGTTAATACTGGTTGGACAGGTGGCCCTTATGGAGTTGGTACACGAATGAAATTAAAGTACACAAGAGCTATGATTACAGCCGCTATGGATGGGTCGTTAGAAGAAGTTAATAAAGGTAATTACCACACGCATTCTATCTTTGGAGTAAAACAGCCTAGAGTTTGCCCTAATGTCCCTACCGAAGTTTTAAGCCCGAGAACTACTTGGAAAAATGACGAAGGATATTATAAACAGCTCATAAATTGGCCAGCTCTTTTAAAGAAAATTTCAAAAAATTTGAAGAGTATGCGAATGAAGAAATTATGGCAGGGGCACCTTTGGCTTAACAAATAAATAGAATTAAACATAAAAAGGACCGCAATTGCGGTCCTTTTTATGTTTAAAAAATAAATTAGTATTTTACTTTTTCCCGTTTACTTCTTTGATGTATTTTTCGAGAGCCATAGTCATAGAAGGTGTTTCTGGGGTTGGCGCTTGAATATCTACTCTTAGGCCATTATCAGTAGCAGCTTTTACCGTAGTATTACCAAAAACTGCAATACGCGTGTCGTTTTGCTCAAAATTTGGAAAATTCTCTAATAAAGACTTAATTCCGCTTGGGCTAAAGAACACGAGTATATCATAATACGCATCTCTAAGGTCAGATAGGTCGCTTATCACAGTTTTATAAAAGGTGGCTTGCTTCCATGATACACCTAAATCGTTAAGTACTGTAGGCACCTCATTCTTCAATTTATCTGAAGTTGGTAATAAGAAGCTTTCCGTTTTGTACTTTTTAATCAAAGGTGATAGCTCAGTAAAGGTTCGTTTGCCTACATAGATTTTACGCTTTCTGTAAACAACATACTTTTGAAGATAGTAAGCAACAGCTTCACTCTGGCAAAAATACTTCATTGAGTCTGGCACCTTAAAACGCAAGTCTTCGGCAATCCTAAAGAAATGATCAACAGAGTTTCTGCTGGTTAGGATAATAGCCGTGTATTTGGTAAGGTCCACTTTTTGTGTTCGTACCTCTTTACTGGAGACGCCCTCTACGTGAATAAATGGTCTAAAGTCGATTTTCACCTTTTGCCGATCAATTAGGTCGAAGTAAGGAGAATTTTCAATTTTAGGTTCTGGTTGAGACACTAAAATAGTTTTCACTTTCATATACAACTACTTTTACGTTACCCCATGTTGAAGTACCACATGGTACAAAATAATATAGGGTGCAATTTCGAGTGCGCAAAGATACAAAATAAAATAAGAAAAATGCTTTAAAATTATGTTCCTGTTTCGTTTAAAACTTGATATTAAGGATATAAGATAAAGTGAAGCCAATGTTATCGAGAAACCAAGAAGTGTCGTTTCTGATGGTTTAAATGTGAAATAAAATATAATATTCCCAACCAAAACAAGTAGAGAAATAATGCTTGCATAGCTCAATTTTTCATGCAAATAGTCATTTATAAGCACTTCAATATTGAGGATATGTCCCAAAATTTTTTCTAAGTAGAATTTGGCCAAAATAAATAAACCCAAACCCGTAATTATTTGTATAAAAAGCCATGGATTTTCTTGAGAAGTAGCAGGTTGTACGGTATAGATGTACAGGTATAAAAATAAGGACAGAGATAGTATTTTAACGCTGAAAATCAGTATGTTAAAAAGATTTATGGTGTCGTGATTTTTACCTTGTGTTTTAAAATATTTGTCCGAAAGTGGTAGGTAGAGAAATTCCATAAATTTCCGCGGGTATATATAACGTGTAGTAGCTAAAATAATAAAGGTCCCCACTAGCAAAAGCGTGACCCAATCCCAATTTTCAACCGTTCGAAGTATGTATTCCATCCCTTGTTTTATCGAAGTGATAAAAGTAACAAAAAATTGAGGGAGCAACTGGGTAAGCGCCATGAAATCTTATCGTTATTTAGTTGCTAAAATTTTACTAAGAGTTAGACATTATAACATAGTGTTTTCAAAAAAGAGGTACTTTTGTCAAAAATGTACGCATGACAGGTGCCATTGTGGTCATCCCTACTTATAATGAGATTGAGAATATAGAAACATTGCTTCGAACAGTAATTGCTCTGCCTAGACGATTTGATATATTAGTGGTTGATGATAATTCTCCCGATGGTACGGCTCTAAAGGTGAAAGAGCTTATGGAAGAATTTTCAAATCAACTTTTTTTGGAAGAACGGAAAGGGAAGTTGGGGCTTGGTACAGCATATATTCACGGTTTTAAGTGGGCGCTCGGACGAGATTATGAATACATTTTTGAAATGGATGCCGATTTTTCACACAATCCGAAGGATTTAATACGACTTCACGATGCCTGTGTAAATGATGGGTACGATTTGGCCATTGGTTCACGGTATAAGACGGGTGTGAATGTGGTTAATTGGCCTAT
>JAESTG010000003.1 GCA_016763715.1 Flavobacteriaceae bacterium | reverse complement strand
AATTCCGTCACCGTCAACATCTTGAAAAGGTGCCAAATAAAAGGCCAAATCATAAGAAGGATCACCATGTGCTGGCCACTCCTCTATCACTGTAGGCATCTCATATCCTACCTCATCATAATTAGCAATGTGATAATCGATTTGAGCTTGAGAAACAACATAAATCTGTTTTGTAGGAACCTCTGCCAAAGGCAATGTTGCATCCCCACTCTTAGTTAAAGCACCAGGGAAAAAATCTCCCTCTTGCTCATAAGTTGTAGCGGCTATTTTTCGCTGTCCATTTATATCTTCTCCTCCAAACCAAAAACTCATTGCATAAATACCATGATTCCCTGAACCTTTGGGTAATTCATAAGCTGGAGCTGCAAAATCTGTATTATTAAAGAAAACACCACCATTCGATAATAGCGCATTTACATTATTAAAATCAAGTGTTTGATATTCTAGTTGACTAAATCCTGTAAAGCTGAACGCAATAAAGGAAAACATTATGTATAAATTTTTCATTATTATAGATTTTGTACAGTTCAAATGTAAAAAACATAATAGCAAGGAAAAATTGAATATTGCACGGAAAAAACCATTTTTATAGCGATCAAAGCGAGGCTAATTTTTCATGAATGGAATAAAAATCTACTCCAACAGTGGATTATACATCATAATTGCATGATTCTCGGTCACTAATTCTTCCGCAATTTCACCTGTTTCTAAATTGTCAATCATGCGCCAAATTTCATTGTGGCGAGTATACCCTCCCCACCATTGCTGTTTAAAAATGTGATTTCTTTCTTCAACCTCATATGAATTCTGTATCAATTCATTGCTGCAAATCGATCCATTCAAGTGTGTCTTATCTAACCATAAGTTAATTTGAAAAACCTGATCGGTATTATTCTTTATTTGCAAATCGATATAATTATAAGAGAGTGTTGCACCGCTACCAAACGGAATTTTTCGATTCACATCAGGAAACACATCATAACTAAGGCGCCAACGTTTGGTAATAGTTAAAGGCGTGTGAATGGTCATCCAATAAATTAAATTCCCCAATTGACAAAGTCCACCACCGGTTCCTTTGGTCACTTGTCCATTGCTCAATGTCATTCCTTCTAAATAGCCTTTTGCTTTTGTTGGCCGCCCAACCATTTGCCATAATGAAAAGGTTTCTCCAGGTTGAATAATGACCCCATGAATATTTCCAATGGCTAGTCTTAAATTAGTAACTTTATTATGTTGCAAGTACATGTCAACATCCTTTAGCTTGCGCAATAAAAATGATTTATGGCTAATTGCCAAATATTCCAAAGGGCTGTTTTTTCGGATTTTAGCCAATTTCTCCTCCCCCTTAATCCATTTCATTTTTTCTTTTAAGCAGAAATATTCTTTCCCTAGTTTTTTACGAAACTGACTTCTATGTTTAGGTTTTTCTACTTGTTTCATTTCCATGCGGAGGCTCTTTAGAATTTAAATGTAATGGTAAATTATTGATGACAAAAGAAGTAGGCTAAGTTTTCAAAGACAAATTATTTTTTGCATAATAGCATGAATTATTCGCGATTGTTCTTATTACTTTAAAAGACTTGACCTTAAAAAATAAACTGATGTCTCCCGTTAGGCAAGACCTTAAAATCACGAACTTCATGATATCGATTATAATAATCATATTCATTTTTCAAATCTTCCCAAAGGCCAAGATCTGGTTGCGTAAGTGTATCATTTATTAATTCTTTATAATTATCGAAAGACATTTGGCAAGGGAATATTCTAACCTGCAACTCTTTTTGCCCATTGTTTTTGGCCTCTACGGCACAGAGGTATAGCTCCTTCATTAAATCATCTGAAATTGGTGTACAACCAACGCTTACGCAACCACCATGTATTGCAATATCTCCACCCAAATTTCCCTTTTCGCCTAAAATTCGATCAGATTGATTGGGATAATTAATTCCTAAGGCCAAATAATTTGAACTCTGCGGATTAAACTTATTGACTTGATAAAACCCTTCCGGGACTTGTAAATCGTGCTTATAGCGTTTTGGACCAAGTACGCCAGATGAAAAACAAATTTTGAATTGTTTTACTTTGATAAATTTTTGATCTTGTTTATTCTTCATCCACAGTTCAACCTGTTTTTCAGATTTATAAATGCGGATGTGAATTTCAATTTCAGTTAATTCAAGTCCGTGTTCTTTAAGCAGTTCTGTAATTAATACTTCTTTATCTGCATATGCCGTACGCACTTTTGCATAGCGCTTTTGAGCCGTCTTAAATCCATTTTCGGCCTTTGTGGAAAAAGTCAAAAAAAGAAATAAAAAGAAAAGAAACTTTTTCATACCCACTAATTTAACGTTCATTCTTTGTTTTTTCGTTTCTTTAAGGAGAAAACTATTTTACTTGCGCGATATAATTTCTTCCATATGGTTTATGGGATTGGCAACGCTATTACTGCTTCCACTATTAGCATTGCCCATTCTTTACTTTAGTGACACCTCTTTTTTAGGGTTGTTTACGCTTGGCGATTCTAGCATATTTTCAATTATATTTTTTATATCTGCGGGCATTTTCTTTGGTCTTTTTATCATGTGGTTTGGCGATTTACCATTTTTTAAAAACACGTTGGTTGTATATAGTAAAATGATCACTAATCTTAAAATCAATACCAAACAAGCCTTCTTTTTATCGATTTGTGCCGGTGTTGGAGAAGAGATTTTATTCAGAGGAGCATTACAACCCATATTAGGCATCTGGCTTACGTCAATTATCTTTGTAGGATCACATCATTATTTGTACAATGAAAAATTCAGTAAACAAAATACGATTCCATTTATTGTAATGGTTTCCTTTCTTTTGGGACTTGGCTTATTGTTGGGTTGGATTGCCGAAGAATTTACATTATGGCATGCTATTGCCATACACTTCAGTTATGATCTAGTCCAATTCATGTACATTAGAGAACCCAATTAGAACAGGGCCCTAATCACTTTTCCCGTTGGTGTTTCCTTAAAATTAGCTACAAAAATGATTTCTTTTGGATATTCAAATGACGTTAACCGTTGCATAATATCTAATTGAATAGCATTCCAATTTATCCCTTGTTCACCCTCAACAAATAATACCAATTCCTCACCAAAAACGCCGCTTTTTCGCCCCATAAAATAAAAACGATTATCGGGAATTAAATCCTCAATTTTTTGTTCTAATTGTTCCGGAAACAATTTAACACCGGCCGAATTTACTACATTATCTAGGCGCCCGTTCCAGCGAAATTTATGCGCATCAATTTGCGTAATCAAGTCATTCGTTATCAAACGTCCAGAAATTTCACTTTCATTAATGACTAAGCAACCACGTTCATCTTGTGCAATAGTTATGTTTGGCAAACAGGTGTACACCCCATCTCCGCTTGTGATACTGCGCAATGCAACATGCGTTATGGTTTCCGTCATTCCAAAGGTGGCGTAGGATTGATTTTGCAATTCCTGTAATTCAACCTCAACTTTTAAAGCAATAGTTGCCCCTCCAATTATAACCTGTGGTATTTTTTCATACGCGGCTTTAGTTTGGTCATTCTTCAAGATTGCCTCAACTTGATAAGGCACAAAGGCAGCAAAATCCACCTGCCTATTTCCTAAGGCTAAAAGTGGGTTTTGAGACGCTGGGGCAACTAAAATGCGCATATCATGCTCTAAGGCGCGAACCAGCATTAATTTACCGGCAATATAACCGGGTGATAAATTTAATAATAGTACTTGCCCTTTTTTGAATTTGAAAAATTCACCTGTTGCACGGGCAGATGCACGAACTCTTGTTTTATTCAATACAATTTCCTTAGGCACCCCGGTCGAACCAGATGTTGAAACGGTAATTGTTGGTGAACTAGATTCCCAATCCTCCAAAAAATTCTCAATTTCTTGTAAGTAATTTGGTGCAATATCGTCGCATAAAACAATACTTTTGTGCATTGGAACAAATTTTGCTTGAAGGTAATTAATATT
>JAESTG010000180.1 GCA_016763715.1 Flavobacteriaceae bacterium | reverse complement strand
GTGTTTTTAGCGGGTCAAAAATAGCATATTTTTTGTACCTTCAGAACTATTAATCAACCAAATTAAAGCTATGGGTAATTTTATATATATTCCAATTTTAATTTTCTTATTCCTATTCTTACTAATGATTGCTTTTACAGTAAAGCAACAAACAGCGGCTGTGATAGAACGTTTCGGAAAGTTTTTAAGTATTCGAAATTCTGGACTACAGTTCAAAGTGCCGCTCATCGATCGAATTGCTGGGCGTATTAATCTAAAAATCCAACAATTAGATGTGTTGGTAGAAACAAAAACTAAAGATGATGTTTTTGTTAGACTAAAGATTTCTGTACAATTTCAAGTCTTAAAAGAAAAAGTATATGATGCTTTTTACAAACTAGAAAACTCACATGATCAAATTACTTCTTATGTCTTTGATGTTGTTCGAGCTGAAGTTCCAAAAATGAAGCTTGATGATGTTTTTGAGCGAAAAGATGATATAGCCATTGCTGTAAAAAAAGAACTGAACGAAGCTATGATAAATTATGGGTATGACATTATCAAAACACTCGTAACAGATATAGACCCTGATATTCAGGTAAAAGCAGCAATGAACCGAATTAATGCAGCAGAGCGCGAAAAAGTAGCGGCAGAATACGAAGCAGAGGCAGAACGAATTAAAATAGTTGCAAAGGCACGAGCAGAAGCAGAAAGCAAGCGTTTACAAGGACAAGGAATTGCCGATCAAAGACGAGAAATTGCCCGCGGGTTGGAAGAGTCTGTGGATGTGTTGAATAATGTAGGTATCAACTCTCAAGAAGCGTCTGCACTAATTGTTGTTACACAGCACTACGATACCTTACAATCTCTTGGAGAAGAAACAAATTCCAATTTAATTTTACTCCCTAACTCCCCTCAAGCTGGTAGTAATATGTTAAACGAGATGATAGCATCCTTTGTGGCTAGTAATCAAATTGGGGAAGAAATGAAAAAAAGTAATGCACGTAAAGGAATTATCAACAAAAAGAAAAAAACACCTCCACCCAACACCTATGAGGCAGAAGAAGGAGATGATTTATAGCATAGCAACCTCGTTTACCAAAAGCTCATTTTGATCATCTTTTGCTTTTAAAATAAAGGCTTCAGCGGTTTCTGTTCGTTCTTGTCCACTTGCTAAAAGAACTCTTAAAGTAATCGCTACAGCAATGCGGGTTCCTACTTTCTTAACTGCCGTATTAAACAATGGTTCTAATTCAATATAAGAAACGCCTTTTGCCAACGATTCAATCTTACTTTTGGCGATCGCCTGCTTCTCAGTAGGTAAATTAGTATACTTCTTACCAAGTTTTTTGATTTCTTCTATAGCCGGCCTTGTTGGAACCTGAGAAATAGGCTTATTATTCTCTTGCTTTGGTTTTTGTTTAGCCCAAGTGTCTCTTAGTCCAACTGTTTTGTTAAATATTTTCTTTTCTGAAGTAGAATCGGTATCAACACAAAAATATCCAAGTCTCTGAAATTGAAAACGTTCACCAGGTTTAGCATCCTTAAGGCTTGGTTCTAAAAAGGCATTCACTAATCGTAAAGAGTTTGGATTTATATATTCCATAAAGCTCTTCTCCTTATCACTATCTGGAGCTTCATGACTAAATAGACGGTCATACTCTCGAACTTCTGCCTCAAAAGCATGTTTGATAGACACCCAATGTAAAGTGCCTTTTACCTTCCGAAGACTTGCT
This sequence comes from Flavobacteriaceae bacterium, assembly GCA_016763715.1. Next base: position 2,766 of record JAESTG010000180.1, on the reverse strand, counting down.
TCCGTTCCAGAACCACTCAAACTATCAGGGTCATATGTACAATGAACCTCAGTAATATGGCCTTCGGTATCTTTTATAACTACCTCCCCTTTAATAATATAAGCGCTTTTTAAACGCACCTCACTTCCTAAGCTTAATCTAAAAAACTTACTCCCAGCATCCTCTTTAAAGTCCTCTCTTTCAATATATAGTTCTTTTGAAAAAAGAACCTCTCTAGTGCCTGCACCTTTATCCTCTGGGTTATTTTCCGTAGTTAACCACTCTTCCTTATCTTCGGGGTAATTGGTTATGATTAATTTTATTGGGTTTAAAACCCCCATAACTCTTTGCGCCGATTTATTCAAATCCTCACGTACGCAAAATTCGAGTAGGGCAACATCAATTATATTCTCTCTTTTTGCCACTCCAACGGTCTCAATAAACTTTCGAATGGCAGCAGGGGTATAGCCTCTTCTTCGAATTCCAGAAATGGTAGGCATACGAGGATCGTCCCAGCCAGCCACAACACCTTCTTCAACCAGCTTAAGTAGCTTTCGCTTACTCATAATGGTATAACCCAAATTGAGCCGTGCGAACTCACGCTGCTTAGGCATTAATTCAAGTGTACTCTTGTTGTGTTCATACACTTCACCTCTAAACCAATTATACAGTTTTCTATGTGGCTTAAACTCTAAAGAGCATAAGGAATGTGATATTTGTTCCAGATAATCGCTTTCACCGTGAGTCCAATCATACATGGGGTATATTACCCAAGTATCACCCGTGCGATGGTGATGTTTCTTTAAAACACGATAAATAATAGGATCCCTCATTAACATATTAGGGTCCTCCATGTCAATTTTTGCTCTCAATATATGAACTCCTTCATCAAATTCTCCCTGTTTCATTCGTTCAAAAAGGTCTATATTTTCAGCAACAGTCCTATCTCGAAATGGACTATTAGTACCAACCTGAGTAGGAGTTCCTTTCTGTACTCTCATATCTTCTGAAGACTGCGAATCGACATAAGCTTTTCCATCCTTGATAAGTTGGACAGCCCAATTATATAAGGTTTCAAAATAATCTGAAGAATATAACTCATTAGCCCATTTGTAACCAAGCCAAGCAATATCCTCTTTTATAGCGTCCACATATTCCTGCTCCTCTTTTGCTGGGTTTGTATCATCAAAACGTAGGTTTACTGGTGCATTATATCGTTCACCCAAACCAAAACTTATTCCAATGGCCTTTGTATGACCAATATGCAAGTATCCATTTGGTTCAGGAGGGAACCGAAAACGAAGTTTAGATTTTGATAATCCATTTGCCAAATCTTCTTCGATAATCTGTTCAATAAAATTAAGGGATTCTTTTGATTCTGTCATATTACAATTCGCACTTGTGAGTGGTTGCAAAGTTAACCAATTCACTCAAAACATCGTTTATGTAATGCTACAACAAATTCAGTATTCATATCTTTGTCGAAACATTTTATATGAGTACAATTCGTCTTAAAAATATCCGAATATTTACGAATCATGGTTGTCTAATTGAAGAAGAAAAAATAGGAAGTGACTATCTTGTAAACCTAGCGGTTAAGGCTCAACTTCATATCGCAGCCGCTTCGGATAACTTGAAAGATACTATAGATTATGTTCATTTACAGCAGATCGTAAAAAATGAAATGTCCGTTAGATCAAAATTACTAGAACATGTTGGTCAGCGTATAATTAATCGAATCTTTGTTGAAATACCTTTGGTGGATGAAGCTGAAATAACCATTTCAAAATTAAACCCACCCATTGGAGGTGATGTTGAAGAGGTGAGTGTCACTATGCAGTCTAAAAGATAGGTTTATATTATTATTGTCTAAACACAAATTAAAATCTGTAGAAAATAACTAGTAAAATTAAAAGTTAATCTTTTATATTTGCTTTCTTATTATTGGCGTCTTGGCCGAGTGGCTAGGCAGAGCTCTGCAAAAGCTCGTACAGCGGTTCGAATCCGCTAGACGCCTCTTTAAAACCCAGCATTTCATTATGTTGGGTTTTTTTATTTGGTTTCAAATAAAAAAATATTACCTATCGATGGGTAATTTTGTTATTGGAATTTTATCTAATCCTTTTTGAACTTGTGAAGGGAAGATTCCTTCAACCAATAAAAGCACTCCAAATCCTACTATAAAAAGGCTTACCCATTTTTTAGTTTTAAAAATAAAACGAGGAGTCATTTTACTTTTTAGTTTCTTTGCTAATGATATTTTTAGAAGATCTGTAGCAAAAAAAGTAATAAGCACCGTCGCTAAAAATAAGAACACACCATTTTCAGAATTGGTTAATGCATTGGCCATAATAATAGTTCCAATCCAACCAGCCAGTACTCCAAAATTTATAAAGTTTAGTAAAAATCCCTTCAGAAATAAACCTCCAAAATTCTTTTTTACATTAACTGCATAATGTTCTCTAACAATTTTAATAAACGATTTTGCCGTTCGAATGTATGAGATAATTCCATAGGCAATCAATATCGCACCACCAAAAATAAGTAGTCCGGGATCATCTTTTACGCGTTCTAAAATTTTACTAGTACTAAAATAAGCAATTAAGATAAACACAATGTCCGCAATCATTGCTCCTAAATCAAAAAACACACCCGCTCTAAAGCCTTTGGTGATACTGGTTTCAATTAAAGTGAAGAATACGGGTCCTACCGCAAAAGCGAGTAAGAAACCGTAAAAAGCTGCATATGCTAAACCCTCAAACATTAACGTAAAAGTACGAATTACTT
>JAESTG010000179.1 GCA_016763715.1 Flavobacteriaceae bacterium | reverse complement strand
CTACAAAATCATCATAATCAAACTCATTAATCGACTTATATTCTACTTGATTTAATGACAAATTGGATACCGTTACTACAACGTCTTTACTACTTTCCTTTAGTTCATTAAACTCGGCTAAAGTTAAAGTATCTTCTATGAATTTTCGGAGGTTATGACTTTCACCAAAAGTCTTACTGCCTCTAAAAAAATTACGGAGTACCGCAAAATGGTCAATCACAATCTCCTTCCCCCCATATTTGGTTTTCTTTACCCGAAACGGTCTAATATTGAAAATACTCTTTTGAGTTACTGAGGTATACACTTCCTTTATCTTTTCGACCTTACCTAAAGCCAAATGAGAAATAAGAAGACTCCCTGTAGAAGTACCTACAAAAATATCATACTTATACCCTAATTCTTCTATTAGGTATTGGGCTACCCCTCCTCCAAATGCTCCTTTACTCCCACCACCTGAAATCACTAATGCTCTCATTCGTTTTTTAATATTCTTTGTAAATAATTCTGTTCTTTTTCTGAAAATGAGTTTTTTTGCTCCTCAATCTGTTTTCGATTGGACTCATCCTCTAATAATTTTTTTAGTATTTCTCGTCCAAAATTCCGAAAACGCCAATTGTGGTGTACCGAAGCGTTCACCAAATTTTTTAGGCTATTGCTTTCAAAAAGATTCATTTGAAAAACATATTCAAAGGCTTGTTGACGTACTTCAAAACTGAATTCGGATCCTGTATATCCTCTTAGCTCTGAAAGAAAGATCTCATTGGCCGAAACTCCGTAAGCTTCCGAAGAAATAGCAATCGCCAACCACAATAATTTGATGTTTTTATTCTGAAAACCAACCACATACTTTGTTTTCTCCAAATATCTCAAACGATCCTCAGGAAAAGTCGCAGATAAGCCTGCCAAAGCGTATTCCATCGTAACATAAGAAGAATCCTCTAACAATTCTTCAAAAATAGATTTCAATGCAACAGGTATTTCTTGCACCGAAGTGGCAATAGCTTGGCGGATATACAAATTGTCACTTTGCATCGCCAAACGATATAATGGCAAGGTTTCCTTAATGGGCTCCGAGGCTAATTGATAAACGACCTCTTGTCCTAAGTAATCATTGTTCTCTTTGAGCAAAATTTCCAAAGCCAACTTTTTATCAACTAACGGAGTTCCACGTAAAGCAGAAGCTTTAAAATGGTTATTTACAAATTCGCTTTTAATCAATGACTCTAGTGTTTGTTGTGCCTTAAACGCGGATTGTTGCAACCAATCTGCCTCCCATTGTGAGATATCAGTTAGAGTTACTAGTCTCACTTCCGTTAGGAAATCGTTAGTGGTCACATTCTTATATTGATGCTTCTTCAAATAATTCTGAATAGCCGTTTTAAATGCCTCCTCCCCTATTAATTCGTTTAAAATATGCAAAGCCCATGCTCCCTTTTCATAGAAAGTAAGGGAACTAGCTTTAGGATTAAGCAACGACTCTCCCTTTCCACTTTGACTTAAACTTTCTAATTGTTAAGCAGTTTGCAATAATTTCCAGTAATAGTAATCATCCCCGAAAATTTCTCTCCCAGCCAATAAAGCATAGTAGGTTGCAAAACCTTCATGCAGCCAATGATGGGTTCCTTCGGTCTCTGTAACTAGATTTCCGAACCATTGATGTGCCAATTCATGGGCATTGACATTCACGTAATTTCGATCGTTATACCCAATGGAATCTACCACAAACGCTTCAGAAAAAATAGTGGCCGTAGTATTTTCCATACCTGCATACAAAAAATCACGGACAGGCACTTGTTTGTAATCTACCCAAGGGTACGGAACGCCAATTTCTGTTTCTAGAAAATCGAAAACCTCTTTACTATAACGAAAGGTAGGCTCAATTTTTAAGGAATCTTCAGATCGAATATATAACTCCATGGGAACTCCAGATGCCGATGTGAGCTTCTTTTCTATAAAATCGCCCGAAGCTACTGCCACTAAGTAACTGGCCATTGGGTGCTGCATATCAAAACTCCAAGTGGCCTTTTCACCGACGGACTCCACATTATACATTTCCCCATTTGCTATGACAGGATTTCGATTTGAGATTGTATACTCCATATCAAACTCAATCTTATCGTTCATATCATCTAGACTCGGTAACCAATGGGATGTGTATTTACCTTGGCCCTGTGTCCAAAACTGATCTCTAGTAAAATAGAACGTTTGCTTGGGGTAAGTTTCATATGAAAATTCTGCAACATATTCCTTTCCAGCTTCAAAATCACCAACGAACCAAATCTTTTTTTCTGAAGAACTTACAGTAACGCCTTTTGATAAATTCGCCAAAACTTTCATGTTTACGGCATCCATGAATACCGAATCTGTTTTCTGAAGTACCTTGAACTGAACTATGAGATTGCCAACAACACGTTCTTGGGAAGGGTATACCTCAATATTCCCACCAATTCGTATGAAATCGGCTGTTTCAATTTGTTGAGATAATCCCACAAAAGGAAAAAGGAAAAACAGATAAAAAAATGTTCTCATAGGAGGTTTGTCGCAATTGTGTTGCCAAATTAAGTAAATTCGTTCTATGAATGCTAATTTCCTGCAAACTCCTATCGATTACCTCAAAGGTGTTGGTCCAAATAGAGCCGATTTACTTAAAAAGGAATTAGGTATTCACACATTTCAAGATTTAATACACCTTTTCCCCAATCGATATTTGGACCGCACTAAATATCACAAAATAGGGCAACTTCAGCGAAGCAATGCCGAAATTCAGATTGTTGGAAAAATCACCCATCTTAAAACAGTAGCGCAAAAAAGAGGCAAAAGACTCGTCGCTACTTTTGTAGACGAAACTGGGAAAATGGAGCTGGTTTGGTTTCGAGGTCATAAGTGGATTCGTGAAAATTTAAAACTGAATGAGTCCTATGTTATCTTCGGAAAAACAAATTGGTTCAACGGTGTTTTTTCAATGCCGCACCCTGAAACAGAACTACTCACTACACACGAAAAAAGTTTGCGATCTGCATTGCAACCTATCTACCCTTCCACTGAAAAATTAGCCAACAGCGGCATCACAAATCGAGTGATAAATAGCCTCATGCAACAGCTCTTTTTAGAGACCAAAAACACCTTCTCAGAAAGCCTGTCTGCACCCCTTATAAAGAGACTTAAATTACTACCGAAAAACGAAGCTCTTTTCAACATTCATTTCCCTACTTCAAATGACCTTTTAGCACGCGCTCAATACCGTTTAAAATTTGAAGAATTATTCTACATACAGATTCAATTACTTCGGAAGAACATGTTGCATAAGTCTAAAATTAAAGGATACCCCTTCGAGAAAGTAGGGGAGTATTTCAATACCTTTTTTAAAGAGCATTTACCATTCGATTTAACCAATGCGCAAAAACGAGTTCTCAAAGAAATTCGAAATGATTTAGGCAGTAAAGCTCAAATGAATAGACTGTTACAGGGTGATGTAGGGAGTGGAAAAACTATAGTTGCCTTCATGTCAATGTTAATAGCACTTGACAATGGTTTTCAAACTTGTTTAATGGCTCCGACTGAAATTTTGTCAGTCCAACACTACAACGACTTAGTTGAGCAATGTAATAAATTGAAAATCAGTATTTTTCTACTCACAGGTTCAACCAAT
>JAESTG010000178.1 GCA_016763715.1 Flavobacteriaceae bacterium | reverse complement strand
TTCTACTCCAAAACCAGAAATTATTCTACGTACATCACTCTAAAATCTTTTGATGAAGACTGGAATAAAGCAAAACATAAAATAGGCGCTGTTGAGCCTTCCGGATATACTCGAATAGGTGCAGCTCTAAGACATTCTGGGGCTCTGCTTGACGAAAGAGATAGTAAAAATAAATGGGTAATTCTTCTTTCAGACGGAAAGCCAAATGATTATGACAAATATGAAGGCAAGTACGGTATTAACGATGTAAAACAGGCTTTACGGGAGCTAAATCAACGTCAAATTAATTCTTATGCTTTGGCAATTGAGGCGCAGGCAAAATACTACCTCCCACAAATGTTTGGGCAAAATCACTATCAAATATTAACCACACCAGTAGAGTTGCTTCAGGCTTTAGTGAAATTGTATGAAAAGATAAAACACAATGGCTGAAACGGAAGTTGAAATAGAGGAGACAAACCTCAAGAATTTTTACTACCCACCTGGTGGAATATTAATGTGGATTATCATTTTTATTGAATTATTTACATTTGGTATTTTACTGATTGTGATGGTTTCATATGGCAAAGAAGACCCTGTTTTATTTCATGAATCTAAATTGATGCTGAATATTCCTTATGGAGTAGTCAACACTGTTTTTTTATTGACTAGTGGGTTTTTTATGGTACGTTTTCTTCAACATCAAAAAACCTAGAATATAAAAAAGCCAAGATGTTTTTAATCCTAACAATGTTAGGAGGGTTGGCATTTTTATTATTAAAAGGAGTAGAATATAGCGGTAAGATAGATGCTGGTTTAACATTTGGTTATAACACGTTCTTTACATTTTACTGGATGCTCACGGGTTTTCATGTAATTCATGTAATTGTTGGGTTAATTATTTTAGGCTCAATATTAATAAAGATTGTAAAATATCCTACCAAAATGAATCAGGAAGATGTTGATGCCAGTGTTACATTTTGGCATATGTGTGATCTAATTTGGTTGCTTTTATTTCCAATCATTTATCTGTTTTTTTAATGAAAAGCAATACTTCATTTATAGTATGGATAGGCTTAATGGTTCTCACATTGGCAACGGGATTATTAACGAGCATTAACGGGAGGTATGTGCTAATTGCAATTATTACACTTTCATTTGTAAAATTTATGGGGGTAGCACTCTACTTTATGGAATTAAATAAAGCACATATATTTTGGCGAATAAGTTTAATATGCTTTCTTGTAATTTTTGGTTGCACTCTACTTTTCTTGAGTAATTAGCTATTTTTTCTATCTCCTTTTTTTCTAACCTGAAACATAAGAATTAAAAATATGGTGAGGCATAAAAATACGCTAGCATAAAAGAGCTGTTTCGGAACTTGATCTATGTATTTTATCCCTAACCAAGAACTCATACCCTTGTAAAAAATAAGCCCTTCAGTAACTATAAAACCAGAGAAATACATCCAAATTTGGGTTTTAGAAATTTTAGCCAACCGAAAGTGGGAAATAAAGGAAAACAGAGAAATGGAAACGACCCCTAAAAATATCCAATGTAAATATCCAATAACTAAATCAATATTTTGGGAGACTAGATTTGCATAATATGGAAAAGAGCCTATAAACTGCAATAGTAGTTTGATAACTAATAGTATGCCTGCAATTTTTAACATTAAGACTGTTTTGCTTTCAAGTTGACCTTTTAGCATTTTCCAGAAATCAACTATTTTTTTCAGTAAAATATAGCATGCTATTCCTTGTAAAATAACCGACAATATTGATATTACATAAACTATCATATTTGGTTTCATCCACAATAAGGATGTTGAAAATGAACCGATTACTCCAAGATTCAGCAACACATAAAATACCCGAAATTTCTTTCTTGATAAGTTGATGTTTTTTTGCTCAAGAAGATATATCAGTAGCCCTAGAAGTGTTACAATGAACCATCCATTATATTGAAAGTGCAGGTAAAAATAAATTGCGTTTCGGTACCAAATGGAAGAGCTGCCTGCGGTATTCATAATTATTCCCAATGCCCAGGGACCAATACTTGAAATTACTAAATACCATAATCCAACTCGAATGATTTTATACGAATTCCGTTGTTTTTGCTGGGCAGATGTATTCTTTTTGATGAACCAAAAAAACCAATAAGAAGCAAATAGGAAAAGAGTGGAAAAAATGATGGAAAACAATCCATATCCTTCAAGGGGAAATGTTATTAGCATCCCGATGAGGGTAATTTGCGAAAACCAAAATAGCATACGATACTTCTTATCGAGCTTTTTCCGGTCAATAAATGACTTGTAAATAAGGGTGGTTAGTGCTGTATAAACCCAACCAAGTAACGCTATGTGAGAATGTGTATGAACAATGTTTCTGTAATTGGAAAGGACATCAGTTATAAAATCGAGCCTTAGCAGACAGCCTAAAACAGCGATGAAAAAGAAGTAGCCTAGAGCTATCTTTATATGGATTTTTAAGTCTGTCATAAAGACCAAAAATATAAAACTATTTCTTTTCTTTTATATGATGCTCAAGAGCCAATGCTCTAGGATGTAAAATATTATTTTCTAGGTGAATATGTACATGTAGATCCTGTTCAAATTCTTCCAATTTATCATAAAGAGCCCTAAAGGTGTTACAGGCACCCTCAGGAGGGGTATAATTACAGCTTAATTTTGAAATCTTTTTGAATATTTCACCTACGGTTTCATGTTCTTTCTCCATCATGTCGATAGGGTTTTTTACCGTTGATATGTGAAATCGAGTGGTTTTGGATTCATTATTTTCAGCTGTAACCAATTGTTTAATAAACGGAAAAAGGATAAGCTCTTCTTTCATCATATGTGCCGATAAATCCTTTGAAGCATCCTGAAAAAGTTTATTAATTTCGATTGTTTCTGGATACTTATGACCATGTACTTTGGCTACTTTATTGCCATACATATGTATCATTGGTAAACTTTCAGTTATATATTTATGATGCACATTGATGATATAATCTATCAAAAAAGGTAAGCTCCAATTTGTGTAATCATTAGAATTCTCTTTTTTAATATTTTGAAGTTCCTTTTCCAGATGATTATAGTCCAGCCCTTTCTTTTCACATGCGGCTTGTATTGATATATCACCACCACAGCAAAAGTCAATATTATATTTTTTAAATATGTGGGATGCCTTGATGTTTTCTGTTACTACTTCGGCGACGGTTTTATCTCTTGAAATAATCATAATTGTTTTGTATAATCTAGTTTGCTAATTGTATAATTTTATCGACCGTTTCTTTGTTATTAATACCCAATCCTTCTTGTTGATGCGCTAGTTCTCCATTTTGATTAAACACACTTATAATGTTTGAATGAGAAAAATCCATGGGGGATATTTTTTTATAATTCACGGTTAATACAGCAGCAAATTCTCTTGTATCAGCTTCAGACCCACGTAGAAACAACCATTGGTCACCTTCCATTTCATTTTCAATAGAGAAAGATTTTAATTTTTGTGGAGTATCAGTTTCTGGGTCGATACTCACAAGAACAAACTTTACATTGCCTTTTTTCTCCTTTGGTATTTGGTTTTCAATTGCTCTCATATCTGCTACTAACCTTGGGCATGCAGCCTTACAAGTGGTGTAAATCATCACCATAACTAAAACATCTCCCTTGAGATCTTTGAGTTCAATTTCCTCATTATCTTGTGTAGTCCAAACCGACGGTAAGTTGTATATAGATAATTCTGTTATACCTGTATTAATTTCAGACATATCAGCAACCTCTGGTTTTTGCTTTTCCTTGCAGGAAGTAAATAGGATAAGTAAACTGCAAAGGAGTATGAGCGATATTTTTTTCATAATTATATT
>JAESTG010000177.1 GCA_016763715.1 Flavobacteriaceae bacterium | reverse complement strand
GACTTATTTTTTTTAAGAAAAAGTGAATATAGTAAAGGAAGTTAGTAATTCTGATACGTGTTTTTACGTAAATATGACTGATTAAAAATTTTAATCAACGACCCTCAAAGCTGCACGTTATTAAGTATCAATCCACTAGCAGGTGCTATTCGTTCTAACTTAAAAGCTTTATTTGGCTCAAGTGTTTCGGCAATAAAATCCAAATTAACCTTACTTTCCCCAAGATCAAATAACACACCCATCATTAATCTAATTTGGTGTCTTTTAAAGCCTTTCCCTTTTACTCGAAATACATAGCTTATTTCTGGGAAGAAACTGGCTGTATAGATTGTATTTTCTATTATTTCTGAAGTTTGAATGGTTCCAATAGTTTTAGTTTCTGGGTTTGGTCTAAACGCATAATTTTTAAAATCGTGCGTACCTTCAAAAAGTTTCGCAGCAAGTTGCATCACATTAATATTCAAATCCTCATTGATTGCAGTCATATATGGAGCGGCAAAGGGATGATTTTTACTTCCGAAGGAAAATAAATACAGATACTCTTTTCCTAATGGAGCTTCTATAACATTAAATTGCTTGTCTACTTCCTGGATATCTAATGCTCTAATGTCTGCTGGCAAATTCTTATTCAGTAATGGAAGAAACTCGTTCAATACAATAGGATCTCCGTCAAGAAATAATTCAACATAAGCACTGTTAGCTGAAACTTTAGCATCCGTACGTCCCGCAGTTAAAAGCTTAAATTTTTTATGCCCAAGAATATAAGACATGGTCCGAGACACCATATACTCGACTGTGATAACATTGGGCTGCTTTTGCCAACCGTGATACCGAAACCCTAGGTATTGAAATTCAATAAGATAGAAATATCGTTTAGAAAACATAGGTCAAAAATATGTATATTTACTATAACAACCGTAAACAAAATATTATGTCAACAACTAATAAACCGAACAAATGGTTTTGGATTATCGCTGTGCTTGCTTTACTTTGGAATTTAATAGGAGTTTCTCGTTATGTAATGGAGGCTTACAGCGTTGAGAGTTTCCGAGCGCAATTTAATACAGATCAACTTGCTCTTATGGATGCAAGTCCAGCATGGCTCACAGCGGTATTCGCTATTGCTGTGTTCTCAGGGTTTTTAGCCTGTTTAGTATTTTTATTGAAACGTAAGTTTGCCGTATTATTATTCGGTGTTTCACTACTTGCCGTACTTATTCAAATGATTTCCGTTTGGACAACAACAAATACTATTGAAGTTTTTGGAACTATGGATGGTGTAGTTATGCCAATGATAGTTATTACCATTTCAATATTTTTATACTATTATAGTAAGGGTGCCTCTCAAAAAGGTTGGTTACGATAGTTTACTATAACTTTCAGATAAAATTAAAGGGCTTTGAAGAAATTATCAAAGCCTTTTTTTTATTTTTGAAATGAATAATTTTACTCTTGAAAAAAATATATCCATTCGACCCTTCACTTAAGCATCATATTATAATCGCTCTAGGTTTAGCCATATGGATTTTCGTGTTTCTATATTTTACTGAACCGTTAAGCGTAAACGAACTTGGCAGTCAAGAAAAACTGATTTACCTTCCTTTCTATGGAATTGCTGGTGCTCTTGCGTATTTGATGATGATGCCTTTTCAATATTGGTTATTCCGAAGAAATGAAAATGAATGGCATATACAGAGTGAATTGCTATTCTTTCTATTATTTATTTCATTCGCCTTGGTTGTCACACGGTCTGTTTACTTATATGTAATTGTACCCGGTGAGGCCAATCCATATGATTTAAGTTATTTTATCTCGAATATTTATTTCCCTGCTATTCTCACCATCGTTCCCATTGTTCTTGCCGGACGTTGGGCTTTTGGTAAGTACAAAAACAAGAAACTGGAAGATCAAAAAATTGAGATTGAGGGCGAAGGTGCTTATGAAGGATTGCGATTACTCCTTACCGACTTAATAGTTATAAAAGCAGACGACAATTATATTGAAGTTTCGTACCTCCATAATAATTTATTAAAAAAGCAATTGATTCGAAATCGACTTTCAACCGTTACTCAGGCTTTTCCCGACTTACTTCAAACACATCGGTCATATTTAATCAACCCTTATCATTTTAGACAATGGAAAACTACTAATGGAAAGGTTACGGTGTTATTGCAAAATGAAATTGAGGTGCCCGTTTCTAAAACTTTTTTGTCTACGGTAAAAGAGCGTATTCATTCCACCACAAAATAGCTATATTTCACCCCAAAGCATTGTATATATTGATGTAAATTATTTTTCTGAACTAAGTTTGTTTCAGAATTAATCACAAAATATATACTAATGAAAACGCTAATAACACTAATTTTCGCTCTTACCTTTTCATCAATTATTCAATCACAAATACAATACTGTGATTGTAAAACTGATCTAGATTTTCTAGTTACAAAAATGAAGGAGATGCCTTCTTATAAACATCAAATCATCAAAAAGAGAAAAGAGAGAGAGTTTAACCAGCAATACCAAATTTTTGCAGATCAGATGGAAACTCCCACTTCAAAAATAAAACGCTTTAACTATTTAAATAAAATGATGGCTACAGTTGTAGATCTTCATGCATCAGTTGGATCAAATAGTGAGGGTATTTCCAAAGAAATACTTAATGATACTTCGGCATTACAAACATATTTGAATTCCGAAGAATTTATCAATCACCCTAGAACATTACATGATTTAGCATTACTAAGAAAAGAACTTGCACAAAAACCGATTACCGAAATAGAAGGGATTTATAAAAGTGAAGGACTAACCATTGGTGTTTATGAAAGTGATTCGGCTCAAAAATATGAGGCAGTAGTCTTAGAGTCTGAGTTATTGACATGGAATCCAGGTCAAATAGTAATGTACCTAACTCCTAACGGAAATGATCGTTTCAACCTTCTTTATTTTAGTCGTGATAGTAAAAAAATACAATTCTCAAAAGGAGTTTCTGCCTCTAATGGCCGTATTTTATACTATGTAAAAGAAGGGGTTGTAAGTAATGAAATCAATTTTAGCAAAGAGAAATGGGTGTTTGAGCAGCTGAGTGATACTGTACAGTACATCTACTTTGGTGAATTCTCAAATACCAATTCAGTTAAGAAAACTTCTAAAGAGTTCTATGCAAAAATGAAAGATTCAATTAATGCAAAGCACCTTATTATAGATTTACGAAATAATGGAGGGGGAAACAAGAAGAATTCAGATCCATTTTTAAAGCTATTCAAAAAGAACAAGGGAAATATCTATGTTCTTACCAATTCATTTTCGGCAAGCAACACTGAACAATTTACCGTCAAACTTAAAAAATTATCCAATGTCATTCACTTGGGAGAAACAACGAGAGGTGTTATTGCCTATGGAATGAATTATGGATACACCTATGAAACCCCCTCTGGTTTGTTTTCAATACTGCCAACTGATATGGATTTTCATAAGACCTATTTTGAATATGAAGGAAAAGGTATTGTGCCAACGGTTAAACTAAATTTTGATAGTGATTGGATTTCACAAACAATCGAATACATTGAAAAGCAAGCCAACCTCTAACCTAGCGTTTTCTGAATTTATTTAATTCAGAGATATAATCCCGTAGTTCGTGATTGATTACGGGGTTTGCCATTTATGATTGCTTATTAAAAAATTGTTCACTAGCTGTGAAAAACATATCAAATTTTCATTATCTATTCCCCCATTATTTTATTATGTTTGTTACAATATCTAATTACAATTACCAAACACCTATAAAACTCTATCTTACTGATAATGAAAAGCTTCTTGATAGCCTTTGTGGTTTTCCTCGTATGGTCATTCTTTGGACTATGGCTATACTCGTGGTTACAACCAGTTGATGACGCTGTGAGAAAGAAAGATACCATTGCCACAAATGAAATCATTGAATCAAACTTGGATATTAGAGATCCTCTACAAGTAGATAAATCCACTGATATTTTGGTTACCAAAAAAGATACTTTGGGACTATTGGAAAATGAAGAGGATCCAACACAGGAAGGAAATTTATCCACTGGAATAAAGGCGATTACGACCAATGGAGATGTGATTTTTGTTTACAACGAGGGGATTACTATTTGGAAAAACACAGATCAGGTTGAATATCCAAAAGCTATTTTAGATTTTAAGTACAAGCTTAATACTTATCTCATTGAACACCCAAATGAAGAATTGCATATATCCTCGCTTTACAGTGCTTCGGAAAACATTAAAAATCCAAATTTTGGATATCAAAGAGGCATGAAGATTAAGAGAATACTTTCTCAAACAGGTATTCCTATGGAGAAAATGGTAATTAAGACAGTGATTAGAGAAATTGAATTTCAAACAAATAATAGCTTTGACAATGGAATTTACTTTAGTTTTCACCCATTAGATACAGAAAGAATAGAAAGTCGTAAGCTTTCATTACCAGAAACAAAAACTATATACCCTAAGCTGGTAAATAATGATATTTTTGTCAACAAGGCTCTTCAGGATTTATTAAAAGAAGTTAAAATTGCGATTGAAAATAATCCTAACTTAAAAGTTAATATTGTTGGACATACGGATAACATCGGAAATGCAAATGATAACTATCTGCTAGGACTCAAGTATGCTAGACAAGTTCGATGGTATTTAGTAACCAAGGGTAATTTAGATCGCAAGAAAGTAATAGCGATTTCGGAAGGTGAATCCAAGTCTATTGCCACCAATAGGACGAAGCGTGGACGACTATTAAATAGACGAATTGAAATAAAATACGATACAAATTAATGGAGCAATTTACCCAGTTTATTGATAAATTACCTAATTACACGGGCATATTTGCCCTGATGTTAAGCACCTTTTTAATTGGTTATTTTTCGGCATGGGGCATGCTAAAAAGTAAATATCAGCGGCTGCTCAAAAAGATGGTTCGTAAATCTAATCAAGCAAATATCTCTCTACAAAAAGCAAACGATATTGATGTGATTTTTACTGAAATAAAACCAAAAATAATCAAGGTTGTTAAGGAAGCCCAAGAAGAGATTAAACTTCAAAAGGAGACTGTGGATACATTTCCTAACATAAAATCACCTTCTGAAATTGCTGAAACAACTAGAACAAGCTATATAACTTATACTCATAATAAACCGAAACTCAATTTTGATAATTTCGGACACGCAGATGCTTCAAAGCTACAGGATCTCACTCGTATCAATGGGATAGGCCCATATATTGAACTAAAATTGAATGAAATTGGCATCTATAATTATCAACAAATTAGTAGATTTAAAGATGAAGACATTCGGGTGTTAACCGAACTAATCGATTTCTTCCCAGGACGAATTGAAAGAGATAATTGGGTTGAACAAGCCGATCACCTCATAAACTAACCTCTTCCCTATGCAATTAGCTACTCTGGATTGGATTCTTATCATTTCGTTTTTTGTTATTTTTT
>JAESTG010000176.1 GCA_016763715.1 Flavobacteriaceae bacterium | reverse complement strand
TGTGTTTCAGGAGTACCAATCAGTTTGAAAAGGCGATTGAGCAGTACACGATTTTAATCAATGAATACGACGATCAAACTTCAGAATGGCATTATGGTATAGGAGCAACCTATTTGTCTTTAAAAGACTATGAGAAGGCAAGACGTCATATTGAAATTGCGATATTATTAAAAGACCTCCCGGTGGAAGATGAGTATATGACGCTTTCTTATTTATTTAGTGCGATGAAAGATTATCGATCGCAAATGGAAGTGTTGAGTAATGTGGTCAATAACTACCCTCAAAACGAACGAGCTCAGTATTATTTGGCTACGGCTGCCGACAATTATTTTAAAGACAATAATACTGTGATTCCTTTTTACGAACGCTACTTAAAAAAGTTTGGGGAAACTGGTCGATTTCGAGAATACGCTAAACAACGCCTTCTCGATTTGAAAACTGAAGAACATTTTAAGAAAGACTAGACGTTAATTTTTAATGAGCTTGACTTTTGGAAATGCTGCCCGATACCCAAACCAAAACGCATTGTGAGTGGGTAATACTTTCAAAAGCCGTTTGTTTGAAATAGATTCCAAATGACTTTCAAATAGTTTCCATTTTTTACCTTCGGAATCTTCTGCGAAGGTGTGACCATCATAACTTCTAAAATTTAATTCTTCCGTAAAATAAGCTCTGTGAGCACCACTTTTGTCTGTAAACACGGTAAAACTCTCCCCGTTTATATTGCTTTTAAATATTTTTTTCTTCCGAAGAAACTTTGAAGAAATGGCAATGTTTTCATCTGTTTCTGAAGGAAGTCTTATAGCAAGTATTTCTTGTTTGTTTTTTAATCGTCGATCTTTATTTGGAACACTAAACATGAGTTTATTCGTTGAAAAATAATCGTGGTACGCAACACCTTCGTCGTAATCTCTTTGGTGTCCAGTTTTTAAAGATAAGACTGAGGTTTCAGGGTGTTGTGCTTTCCATTCTCCCCAAGTAGTGGTCACCACACTAAGGTATTCCAATTCGATTCCTTTACCTACAAGTGGGCCTATCACTGGTTTTCCCCATAGGGTATTCCAAAGGGATTGTGTTTTTTGATCATACATTAATTTATTGGAGCGATATAAAAACCCACTTGTTCCCATTTGATAAATTACACCGTCTTTTTCAGATTTATATAAAATAACAGTGCCGCATAAAGTGCAGTAAACTCCTGTTACAGAAGTACCGCCCACAACGTCTGTAAACATTTCATGCCAAGCCAAGATCCTTTTTGGATAGGCTCTAGTGTCTCCGTTAATAGATATTCCGAATACTATGTTATCGTCTTCAAGATAAGTGGCTTCCTCGATCGATATCATTTTTGGATTCCGAAACGGAGGAATCCCGTCTTGAATAACGCCTCCCCAACGAACCTCATCCAAACGAATATCGCTTTGGTTCTCTCGGCCTAAGAAATATGCAATAAAACGACGGTCTTTGGTAGCATGAATGGCTGCTTTAAAACTAAAATAATCGTCATTGTAGCTTGGTTTCTTGCTCCAAAGATATTCAAACCAAGCGTTGAAATCGAAGCCGTAGTTTTTATTTGTTTTTTTTTGAAGGACTAAAAAAAGATCTATGAAATATTTTGAATCATTCATAAAATAGAGTGTTTCGATGGCATAGACCTCAAAGGATTCTTTCCAATTTTGATCTATATACTGAAGTGATTCTTTCTTTACGCTTGTTGAAGTTGAATGAAATAAGTCTAAAAAGTAGGTGTACTCCTTTTGTATTACCTCTTGACCGTTGGATATAAAAATCGCTGAGATGGTGGCAATTAAGGTGATAAAAACTTTGTGTTTCAACATTTTATTGATTTGGTCGTAACTATGACTATAAAAATACAATGGGCCGCGAAAACCTGATTTTTAGTGAGATGTTATTCGCTTTAAAATTCGTATTTTCGAATACAACTTTTTCTGAAAATGAAGCAGCTAAGTTTTTTATTAATTCTACTATTGGCCACTTCCTGCCAGTATTTCGAGACGGAAAAAATTTCTTCTGATACTTTTTACGAAGAAGAGATTGAAGCAATCGATTGGGATCAAGTGGATCAATACCCTACATTTTCCAGTTGTGAACAATTGACTGAAAAGGAAGAACGAAAAAACTGTTTTGAAACAACCTTAAGTCAATACATATACGAATTTGTTGGACGCAAAAATTTGGTGACTCAGAGTGATTTAAATAGTACGGTACAGATGGATTTCACAATTTCAAGATTAGGTAAAATTTCAAACCTGAATATTGTAATGGATAGCTCACTTCAGCAAAAAATCCCCCAATTGAAAGAATGGTTAACACACAGTATTGATTCTTTGCCAGAATTAGCTCCAGCCTATAAAAGAGGAATTCCAGTCGAAACTAAGTTTAGACTACCAATTATAATTAATTCTGAGAAAACTACAAATTAAGTTTATATCCTACGGCAAAGTCAACGGTAAAATCACCATTGTCTTCAAAATTCAAAGCATAAATATCAAAATAAGTAACGGTAATAAAGCCATTCCCTAGGGGAATATCTGCTCCTAATCCAAGGGCGAAAGGTGCTTGAAATTCACTCCCCGATCCAGAAATAGCGTCTTTGGTGTCGCCATCACCGTTGGGGTCATCAATGTCTTGTGATAGGTAAACATAACCTGCAATTTTGGTATTTATATAAATATCTACTGCATCCGTTTTTACAAATTTAAAATGATAATTCAAGGAAAGTTGTGAAGATGATAGGTCGAAATCACTAGTGGCGAATAGTTGTCTAAATTGAAGAACGAGACTGTGTCTTTTCAATTTTATGTCATCAATTATTTCAACTTCAACCCCTATTTGAGGAAGAAGGGTGTTGTCTGGATTAACAAAAAAGGGATAATTGGTGACTCCGCCAAAGAAACCCAAACGAGATTTTAGTTTGGCGATAGGTCCTGCTCCTTCGTAGCTTGGGTCTGCTTGTTTGTTATATGAATCCAAGAACATTTTTAAACTTGACAAGGTTAATTTTACATCATCAAAATCCATCGAATGATTGGCCATTTGAGTTTGCAATATCTGTTTGTATTCTTCTTGATATTCGCCGTTAGTTTTGGTGTTTTTGAGTTCAATAATGTCACTATCTTTTTTAGAAAAATATCGGTACTCTCCTTTAACAGTAGTCCAAAGTAGCGTGATTGTACCGTCCACTTCGGTCGTTAAAGTATAGTCTTTTCCGTCAATTGTATAATTGGTTTGTGCAAATAGGCTTAAGGAACATGCAAAAGCCAAGAGTAGGAGTAGACGTTTCATAATAGTCTGATTTGGTATCAGCTAAAGGTAAAGAATTTTTGGACACGTTTTATTTTTTGAGATTACGGCCTTTCCATTGATAGTTTCCTCTCAAACTATTGAGTACAACCCAAATAGTCATTGGTGGATATATGAGAGCGTTTATTAAGAAATTGAAGAGTGAGAATGACTTGCCCAAAAAATGACTTGCCACAACTAGCAT
>JAESTG010000175.1 GCA_016763715.1 Flavobacteriaceae bacterium | reverse complement strand
TTTTGACCCGCTAAAAACACCTCCCCTTATGAGCCTTAAGAATTTATTATTTGTTACTATAACCCTTTTCTTATTTCAAATAGCGACTGCACAAAGAAATTACGATCATAATAATCACCTTGGTCTTATAGGAGGAATTGGGTTTTTCGATATAAACACTAGTGATTTTGAAACAGAACAAGGAACAGGCTATATATTCGCTTTTACAACTCGGGGTGCTTTTTTTAATAATATAGACCTCATTTACGGACTTAATTTTATTCAGAATCAAGTGGGTATTTTAGCAAATAACTTGATAGATCCAACAAGTAACTTTCAGTCCCAATATGTGAACTATACGATGCAGTCTGTACAGATAAATTTGTTGGGTAGTCTTAACATTATCAACAATCATTTAAGTATTGAAGCAGGACCTGTACTTAATGTAAATGGAAAACTCAAAATAGATCGGGAGGAGTTTGAGAACTTCACTGTAGAGGGATATGATACGATTACCTCTGGAGATTTAGAGAATGTATCAAGAGTACATTTTCATGTAGCAGCAGGTATAACGGCTGGAATTGAGAATTTTAGAGTAGGGGCCATGTATCAATATGGAGTGACTAATTTATTTAGTCGCTTTAATGATAGCGAGACACTCATAGTGCCTGAAGGAAAAACATTCAAAGGAAATACCTCTACAATTCTAGTAACAGCTACACTTTATCTTTAAGACATTGCCTTTATAGCAGTATTTATACGCACTATAGTTTCTTCTTTGCCGATGATGGCTGCAATATCGAAAACATCTGGACCTTGCATAGCGCCAACCAAAGCAAGTCTTAATGGCATCATTACTTTACCAAAGCCCATCTCC
Organism: Flavobacteriaceae bacterium; assembly: GCA_016763715.1. The sequence goes on along the minus strand of JAESTG010000175.1, from coordinate 3,247 downwards.
TGTGAGGTTATCCAGTTTTTTATTTTTTCTGAAAGAACTGGCGCAGAGAAGTCTACAGTTTCTTTCATTAGCACTATTACTGATTCAAGAATACTAGGCGTATCTTCTTTAAAAGCTTTTTTAGCTGCTTTTTCATTATAGCCAGTAGGTGCTTCAAAGAAAAACCTTCCTTGTTCCCAAAGGTCTGAGGCAAAAGTAGCACGTTCCTTAATCAAGCCTATAATTTCCGGAATGTTTACCGAAGTGGAAATACCCTTTGACTTTAGCAATTTTGAAAATTGATTGGCTAAAGTGTTATTGTCTTCTTGTTGTAGATATTGGTGTTGAAACCAATGTGTTTTTTTAGGATCAAATTTAGCTCCTGCCTTATGTACATGTTCCAAACTAAATGCTTCTATGAGTTCGTTCAGACTAAAAATTTCTTGTTCGGTGCCAGGATTCCATCCCAAGAACGCAAGCATATTTACAACTGCGTTAGGTAAATAGCCTTCTTCTCGATATCCCATAAATTGACTTCCGCTTGGGTCGTTCCATGCTAAAGGAAATACAGGGAAACCACCATCATCACCGTCACGTTTACTTAGTTTACCTTTTCCTGTTGGCTTTAGGATTAAAGATAGGTGTGCAAACTTTGGAGCAGGCCATCCAAATGCGTCATATAACTGTTGGTGTAAGGCAAGAGAGGGCAACCACTCTTCACCTCGAATAACATGAGTAATTTCCATTAAATGATCGTCCACAATATTTGCCAAATGATACGTGGGCATACCGTCACTTTTAAACAAAACTTTATCATCTAAAACCTTAGTCTCAATTTTTATATCACCCCTAATAAGGTCTTTTAAATGTAAAATTTCATCTTTTGGTGATCTAAACCGAATCACATATTTGTCGCCAGCATCTAGTTTGGCTTGAGTTTCTTCTTCGGAAAGAGATAAGGAGTTGTTTAATTGTTCACGATTGTGCCAATTGTAAATAAATGTCTTTTTCTATACCTCGTGTTGGGCTCTTTGCGCTTGTAACTCCTCTGTAGAATCGAAGGCGTAGTAGGCTTTTCCTGCTGCAATTAGTTGATCTGCATATTGTTTATATAGATGTTTGCGCTCACTTTGTCTATAGGGACCAAATCCAGCTTCTCTTCCCGGGCCTTCATCAAAAGGGATATTTAACCAATCAAGGGCCTCAACAATATAAGCTTCCGCTCCTTCAACATAACGTGTTTGGTCAGTATCTTCGATACGTAATATGAAATCGCCTCCATGTTTTTTTGCGAATAAATAATTGTATAATGCGGTACGAATACCGCCAATATGTAGAGGTCCCGTTGGACTAGGAGCAAAGCGAACACGTACTTTTTGAGCCATTTTAGGTTTGTTTTATTGAAGCTGCAAAGGTAGGGATAATGTAATAAAACGCCTGATTAGATATAAGTAGATTTACTAAAGTATATTAAACCCAAGAAAGATAGTTTTCTGTGTCACAACTTGATTATTGTGCTTTATTTGTTTTTTAGGACGATTTTTTGCGTGTTTAATTATTTGACTAGGAGGGAGTTGTTCTGTGAGTCTGTTGTTTTCGTCTAAGTGCCTTAATATTAGATTATTGATTTATAAAAATCACGTTCTTTGAGTAATAGTTAGTCGAATAAACCTGTGATTTACTGCCCCAAATGACACGAGTGAAAAAATTTCTTTTTAGCCTATTATTTTGTATTATAATTCTGTTGATTATTTCTCTTTTTATGAGTCTTCTATTCTATAGTGACATACTCTAGAATTGATTTAATTTCTTCAGTAGATAGGATGGTTTCAACCTTATCCATTGTTAAGTGTTTTTTATTTTCATAAGTCCAAATTATCCACAACTACTGAAAGAGCTGAGGTCTTTGTTAAATTTTTTCTTGCTATTTCACAATTATATTATTTGGAGTGATTTTTGTATTACTTTAGAAGTTCTGTTCTATAGCGAACTTTAGCAATGAGTACATTTAACATTATCCAGCAAAAGCTGGAACAGTTTATAAAGAAATACTACACTAATGAATTAATCAAAGGAGTGATTCTCTTCTTTGCTATTGGTTTACTTTGGTTTATCATTACCTTATTGGTGGAGCATTTTCTTTGGCTTGAACCCCTAGGTCGCACCCTGTTATTCTGGTCATTTGTCCTTGTTGAAGTTGCTTTGTTTATTCGATTCATCGCTTTTCCGTTGGCGAAACTTTTCAAGTTACAGCGAGGAATAGGCTATGAAGCGGCGTCTAAGATTATTGGTAATCATTTTCCACAAGTAAGTGATAAATTACTGAATGTCATTCAGTTAAATAGAAACCAGAGAGAGTCCGAATTACTTGTAGCAAGCATTGACCAAAAAGCAGGAGAATTAGAACCTGTTCCTTTTAAGAGCGCCATTAATTTTGGTAAAAACACCAAGTACCTAAAGTATGCAGCCATTCCATTGGTGATTATTTTGTTGGTAAACTTGTTGTGGGGTCGAGATTTGTTTTCGGATAGTTATGAACGTGTTGTAAATTATGATACAGCTTATGAACCGCCTGCTCCATTCATGTTTGTTGTGATAAATGATAGTTTGAAAGCTATTGAGAATAAGAATTTTACCGTTAAAGTAATTACCAAGGGAGATGTTGTTCCAGAGAATGCAACTATTAGCTTTAATGATGAAACCTATTATTTGGAGCAAACAGCCCCTGGTAGTTTTGAATATACCTTTTCACACCCAAATGAGGCGATTTCCTTTCGTCTAGACGCGAACAAGGTAAGTTCCAAAGAATATACCTTAGGTGTGGTTAAAACGCCATCTTTATTGGCTTTTGAGATGGTTTTGGATTATCCATCCTATACTGGAAGAAAAGATGAAGTTTTGAAAAGCACGGGTAACGCCACAATTCCGGAAGGGACTTCAGTTATTTGGAATGTGGATACAAGAAATACTGAATCGGTTCTGCTTAAGACCCGAGATACAGCTTATAGTTTTATAGCGATTGCAGATAAATTTAGCCTTAAAAAAGGGGTGTACAGAAAATTGGATTATGCGATCACTACATCAAATAATGAACTTAAGGAATATGAGAATCTTTCTTTTACGTTGGGGGTCATTAAGGATGAGTATCCAGAGATTAGTATAGAATCAAAAAAGGATACAACGGATGCTCAAATCACCTATTTTCTTGGGCAAGTATCTGACGATTATGGATTAACTAAATTACAATTGGTCTATTACCCTCAGGGAG
>JAESTG010000429.1 GCA_016763715.1 Flavobacteriaceae bacterium | reverse complement strand
GTTTTAGTTCCGTCTGTTCTAGAAATTCCAAACCGCTAAGGTCTGGCATCTCAACATCTAGGATGATGAGGTCAACGGCGTTCATTGAATCATCTTTGAGTGCGCTTATTGCGGAATCATATTCCTTGTTGAAGTTTAAGAAATTGGTTTGATCAATATATTTCTTAAATATCTTACGAGAAAGCTTGTCATCATCAATTACAGAAACATTCAGCATGCAATTAGGGTTTTCGTTGGTCAGTCAAATATAAAAAAAAATTCAATACGCTCGATTCATCATAAATAGCCAAAAAGTAAGTAAATTCCCAAGATGGAAAAAAAGGTTTCTGCGATCTTGTTGGACTTGGGTGGAGTGATCCTAAATTTGAATTATAATAAAACGATTACGGCCTTTAAAAAAATGGGGGAAGAACGCTTTGACGAACTGTACTCACAAGCAGAACAAAATGCCATATTTGATCGATTTGAAACGGGAGAGATTTCAGCTGATTATTTTAGAAATTATTTGATCTCACACTTAGGTGAAGCTATTAGTCACGCCTCGGTGGATCAAGCATGGAACGCCATGTTACTTGACTTGCCAAAAGAACGGATTGATTTTTTAATGGAGTTAAAGAAGCATTATAAAATTTACTTATTCAGCAATACAAATGCAATTCATTTAGACGCATTCAAGACAATAATTAAAAACCAATATGGAGATGCGGATTTACTAGAAAAGGTATTTCATAAAACCTATTATTCACATTTGATTCAAAAAAGAAAACCAAATCCCTCGGCTTTTCAGTTCATTTTGGATGATCTTAATTTAAAACCTGAAGAGGTTGTTTTTATTGATGACAGCATTCAACATGTAGAAGGTGCTAAAAGTATTGGGATAAATGCGTATCATTTGGTAGATACTGACGTTATCAATTTGTTGAACGGAATTTTGGGGGAATGACAATTGAAAACGAATTGAAAGCATTGCAAAAGGCGCTTTTTGATTTTTCAAAACGTAATCCGTTCGTTCATGTGCAAGAAAGTAAGCTGTGGAATCCGGCAGATAATGATGCTGTAAAACTACCAGAAAAAATCTTTAAAAAAGCGAATTATTATTGGAGGGAATTCGGACTAGAAACAACCCTTGATGTAGCCGTGTTTATAAAATGGTCGCCGCCCACTGAAGGTGGAACAAATACAAAATCATACTATTGCTCTCCTTTATTTTATCGTCCATGTACTATAAAACGTACACGAAAAATAGAAACCACTTATTCCGCTGAAATTACAGCAGATAATTTTCAAATAAACCCCGTATTGCGCCATTATTTCAAACTGTTTTTCGACTATGAATGGGTCGAGGAAATAACAGATTTAGAAGAAGAAATGTTACGAATGCAGGATTATTTTAATCCGTCTAATGATTTGGATAGTGATAATTCGGCACAAATTACCAGGGTTGATAGTTTTGATGAAACCGAAAGTTGGCAATTGATTAACCGTCGCTTAATCGGTAACTTTAACTATAAAAAAAGTGCCTTAGGTGCCGATTATGATCAAATAATTGATCAACCCAATAAACAAGTATCTGTTTTATTAGAAGGTGAGGTTGCGGCTGAACGAATAGAGATAGAAGCCTTGCACGCAATTTCGTTTTTGGATCAATCGCAAAAAGAGGTTATTCAAACCGCATTAGCTGGGAATATGGTCATTCAAGGGCCACCTGGTACAGGGAAGTCCCACACGATTGTAGCATTGATAGGTGCATTTTTAGCGGCTGATAAAAAAGTCCTTTTTGTATCAGAGAAAAGATCGGCATTAGAAGTTGTGAATAATCGTCTTACGGAAATTGGCCTAGGTGCCTTAGTGGCTTATTTTAATACCAATAAAGATCAGAAAAAAGCATTTTATGGAGGCTTAAAAAAGACTTGGGAAACATTGAATGAACAGAAATTCAATAGGGTTGAGGTGAGTAGAAAGAATGAAGGGAATAATGTTTTGCAATTTTATCCAGAAAAATTAATACAATACAAAACTGAAATTAATGGAACCTTGCAAGATTTGATAACTGTTTTGCTAGAGACTGGCATTCCATTGTCAGAATTGACAGCAAATGGTAAGGTGCCCAAATTTCAAGCATGGAAAGCGGCCCAAACTTTACTTAATAAAATTGAGTTGCATTTGCCCAGTGCCTTTGGCGTAAATACCATTGCAAAATGCAATTTTGTGCAATTGAATTCAGCAGTTTTCTTAGAATCTGATGTGCTATTGGCCTTGGAAAAAAGAATTGACGATATGACGGAAACGTTGGCTTTAATTCAAACCATACAATCCGATTTTAATTTAGATGAATCCTTTGACGGTTTTGTGAAATTGGCTTTAACAGCCAGTATTTTAAATATGGTTGATAAGGTGCAGTTGGATTTGCTGAATATTGATTCAAAGCAATATAAACCGTTCAATACATGGGCAAAAAAGTATCAGTTGCTTAAAACTAAAATTTCACATGTCGAAATAGGGAATAAAAAATGGTCTAAAAAACCTTCCATGGCCGAAATTACTGAGTTGTTGGATTTATTGCAAACCTCAGAACGCAAACGAAGCAGTTCCATTCTCAAAATTTTAAGACGCAACCCAGCAAAATTAAAAACTGCCTTCGGAGATTTTCACACAGGCATTTCCAATTATACTAAGGTTCAATTATTAGAAGCAGTGCAAATGGAATGGCGTCTCAAAGGAGAATTGGATGAGGTGAAAATTAAATTGAGACATAACCTAAATATTACTGATCCAGACAATGAAATTGATGTAATATTTAACCTTCGAAATAAACTCGACGCAGTTTCTCAAAATGAATACTTACAAATTTTAGAACATCCGCAATCTGCCGATTTGATTCAAAATTTAAGTAGCATTCATCCTGGTATCTTAAAATTTAATGCGCAAAACAGGTTTCTGTTTAAAGAAAACATTATTGACTCAATTCATGCTTTTGATACAAGTTTAAAAGACTTGAAAGAGAAATTGCCGATCATGAATCATTGGCTCCCAGAAATTAAACAATTTTTTGAATTTCCGCCAGTTATCCGATACTTTGTACAGCATAACTCCTTCAAAATGCTGCATTTAAATGCCATTGTTGCCTATCAAAATTTATTGGAAATCACGCGATTTGAATCTGATTTCAAGGCCTTAAGTGGTTGGGAAATTGTGAATGCCGTGAAACGAG
>JAESTG010000174.1 GCA_016763715.1 Flavobacteriaceae bacterium | reverse complement strand
TGATTATAAATTACTACTAGAATCGAAATCAGTGCAGCAATTACGTGTGCTATGTGAACTGCAGCGATTACAAATATAAATGTCCCTTTAGTTGTACTTGTTGGCCCTGTTGGGTTAATTCCCATTTCATAGATCATTTCAGAAAACCCCCGAAACTGCAAATAGATAAATGTGACGCCAAATAAAAAGGTGACTATTAACAGCAATAATCCCGTGGCTTGTTCTTCTTTAGAAACTAGAACTTTAGCAAAATGCATTGTAATACTACTCAAGATAATAACTATCAGACTAAGAAAAAAGGCTTGAGGCAGTTGCAAATCGGTTAACCACCCTTCTCCAGACCTACTTACAATATAGGCACTTGTAAAACCTGCAAAACTCATTCCTAAACTAATAATCCCAAACCACAGCATCATTTTCTTTGCTCGGAAAGTTTTTATTTCAATGGCACCTTCAGTATAATCCTTCATAGTAACTAACTTCTTTAAAAATCATATTAACCTTTCACCTCAATAATAGAGTTAAACTCTACCTTATAAATTTATCGGCCACATAAATAATTTGCAACAAGGTGATATAACTCACGCTAACCAGCATTAATTGACGTGCCGCCTTCTCAGTTTTTAATTTATATAACCGTATCGCATAATATATAAGCCACACGCCCAACCCCAATATAATAGTTGCAGAAACAGGCGTAATGTACAATCTACCCGTAACTCCTGCCGCAGGGATGAGTGAGGCTAGTACGGTCCAAATACTATATAAAATAACTTGAATAGCAGTTCCTTTATCCTGTTTCCCCGTAGGTAACATAAAGAACCCTCCTTTTTTATAATCTTCAAACAAAAACCAACCAATAGCCCAAAAGTGAGGAAACTGCCAAAAAAATTGAATCATAAATAAAGTCCCTGGCTCTATTCCAAAATTGTTGGTTGCTGCCACCCATCCTAACATAAAAGGAATGGCCCCTGGAAATGCGCCCACAAAAACAGAAAGTGATGTTCTAGTTTTCAATGGAGTGTATAAACTCACGTACATAAATATACAAATAGCTCCAAACATGGCTGTTTGAGGGTTTATCATGTACAACATACCAATCCCAAGAACAACTAACACACTGGCTAAAACAAAAGCAGAAGTTACCCCCATTCTGCCAGCAGGTATGGGTCTATTCTTAGTACGATCCATCAAAGCATCCAAATCCTTCTCTATAATTTGATTAAACACATTGGATGCTCCTACCATACAATACCCACCCAAGCACAAAAGCAAAAGCACGTTAAAATCTATAGGGCCATCTACACCCAAAAGATATCCCGCCACGGAAGAAAAAACTACGCTCACCGAAAGGCGCATTTTAGTAATCTCAGTAAAATTTTTGATTACTGAAGCTGGAAATGACTGTGATTGAGTATTAGGCAAGTGAATTCAGATTTTATAAACGCTGCAAAGATACATTACAAGGTCATTTTTCACAATATATATCTTATATTGTTACCACTGTATTCCAACTAATTTATTAAATTCGACCCTAATTTAAAAATAATCATATGCGTAGCATCATTATTATAGCCTTGGCATTGTTCCTTGGGCAGTTTTCTTCCTATTCTCAAGATGGAGATGTAAAAGGCACCACACCTTCAAATGCAGCACGTACCGCCTCCATAATTAGAGTTACGGACAGCATTTATATGCTAAAAGGGAAAGGCGGCAATATTGGTATTAGCAAAGGAGAAGATGGTATTTTGATGATTGATGATCAATTTGCCACAGGTACTGAAGAAATTTTAAATCTAGTGAAAAGCCTCAGCGACAAGCCTATTCAATTTTTGGTAAACACGCACCATCATGGTGACCATACGGGTGGGAATAGAAACATGATTGCAAGAGGTACTGTAGTCTATGCTCAGGATAATGCCAGAAAAAGAATGATTGCCAGCGAAAAAAACAAATTTGACAAAAAACAGGGAGCCGCTTTGAATAAGTTAGTTGAAGATTTAAACAAAAGCGGAGATAAGGAAAAAGCAGTTGCAAAAGCTAAGGAAAAAGGAAAGGACATGCCTGCATTTGTCCCTTCTGAACATACCTATCCTATGATTACCTTCTCCAAGGATATGACTTTTTATTATAATGGAGAGAAGGTAATGGTATTCCACGTGCATAATGCACATACCGATGGCGATGTTATTGTCTATTTTACACAAAGCAATGTCCTTCACACTGGCGATGTCTTCTTTAATGGTAGATATCCATATATAGATGTTAAAAGTGGTGGAAGTTATGATGGGTATGTGAAAGCTCTTTCACAAATTCTTACCCTAATTGACGATGAGACTAAAATTATCCCAGGTCATGGCGAATTAGGCAACAAGGGCAATATGAAATATTCACACGACATGATGGTAGCGCTTAAAAACAGCGTAAGTTTTCACGTTCTAAGTGGCAAAACTAAAGAAGAGGTTTTAGCCATGAATGATATAAGTAAAGAATATGACGCTGCTGGTTTTGGAGATTATTTTATCACTACTGAAAAATTCATTGGGATGATTTATGATGAAGCCAAACGAAAATATCCGAATCCTGCTAAAAAACAACAGTAGCAGTCCAACTTATTAAAAATCGTTATACCAATTAAACAAATCGGTTCGAATTCCGAAGTTGACCCAAGTGGCCTGATTCTCGAAGACAGTCTCAGTGTCTAATTGTGGTTTAAAATCTCTAAAAAGTATACTTCCATAAATCTTCAAATTAGTGGCTGGATTAATTAGATAGCCTACTTGTAATTCGGCATGTAGAAAGTCTGTTGTATTTCCTTGAGCAAGTTCGTTCCCATCATCCGAAACTCGATTGTCTTCGCTTCCGTAGATATCACTACCGTAAAACAAAGAATCTTCCGAAGTATTAAATTCAAAACCTCGCTTGGCTACTATAACTTTCACATCTCCAAAAATTCGCCCCTTTTGATACCGAGCAATAGCAATAAATTCAGAAAAATTAGATCCCAAGGTATGTGCCAAGGACTGATTGTTATGACCATAATTCAAAATCACACTGTTATGAGAATAGGTATATGGACGAACGCGATTATATTCAGTTTGTAGATAGAGGTTTTTTATTCCGAAGGCATCATAATACTTAATTCCCAATTGATATCCTGTCTTATTTTTATAACTACCATTGCCACCCAAAACATCACTAGAGGAAAATTCATCTATAATTAGCTGCGCATAAGCATTCACTCTATTGGTAAATTTATACTTAGCGCTCAAACCAATCAATGCATTTCCTCCACGTGACCCAGTTGAAAACTCGATGGCACGATAAAAAATAACTGGATTTATAAAATTAAGATCAAATCCTCGGTCATTATCATTCTCCCAAATCACCGATTCAAACAAACCTACATTCAGACGCTTGGTGACATTAATACTTAGATAGTGATTGGCTAAATATTTCGTGCGAAAAGAACCATCTGCAGTAACTTCAGACCGCACATCTCTCAAAGAAGTCCAAGTATTGGTATACTTAATTTTCCAAAAAGTGGTGTTCAGTTTAAAAAAGGGATATGGACTTGCATTGTCGCTCAAAAACAAAGAACGATACCCATCACCTACAAAGTTTTTCCCATGCCCCAATTGAAGGTTAAAATGCTCTGAAGGCGAATAGGAAACATGTCCCGTCGCAATAGGATAATCGAAGGAGTCGCTACGGAATAACTTTGCAATTCCTCGCCCAGGAATGATTCCAGCATTACCACCATCAGGTCGTCTTTCAATGGCATATCTATTGAAATAATCCGCAAAACGCCCTTGGCTTTCATAAACAACCGCAAAGAAGCTCACCTTTTTACCAATGCCTCCTTGAGTATAAATAAGTCTAGTATTATTATACGTG
>JAESTG010000173.1 GCA_016763715.1 Flavobacteriaceae bacterium | reverse complement strand
GAGATTCCATTGGTAATGTTTGATAAAATCTCGAAACTAGTCAACTGTTCTAAAATAATTATTAATGATAGAGAAGCCGCGTACAAAGCTACCAAGCATCTTATTGACTCTGGATGTCGACGTATAGCACATTTTCGTGGAGCGCTTTTGCCACAAAATTCGATTGATCGTTTTCTAGGTTATAAAAAAGCCTTGGAAGATCATGGGATAATTTATGATTCGTCGTTGGTATATATTTGTGAACGCGTGGATTATGAGAATGGAATTTCAGCTGCTAAACAATTGTTGAAAGATCATAAGGATGTGGATGGAATTTTTGCCATTACCGATTTGGTCGCAATTGGAGCCATTTCGGTCTTTAATGAATTGGGTATCAAAGTGCCAGAGGATATTTCTATTATGGGTTTCAGTAATTGGTTTATTGCTTCGGCCATTACACCTTCGCTTAGTACGATTGATCAACCTGGTTATGAAATGGGTAAAAAGACATTCAAAACCTTGCATAAAGAAATGAAGGCCAAACGAGATGGAATCGATTTCGATCCTGTGACCAAAGTTTTAAAAACAGTGGTGATTAAACGTAATTCAACAAAATAGTATCTTCGGAAATAATTTCTCTTTTTGGGCTGCACTCCTAACTGGAGAATTCAGAATTTGAGAATATTTGCAGTACCTAACCAAACGACTTTAACTATAATAACTTCAATCTGAAAAAATGAATAAAATATTTACTTGGTCTATTACCGTAGCTCTTGCTGGTTTTCTTTTTGGTTTTGACACTGTCGTTATTAGCGGGGCAAATACTCCTTTGCAAGAATTATGGGGACTATCTCCTCTGATGCATGGTATGTTTATTATGAGTATGGCTTTATGGGGAACTGTTCTTGGTTCCTTATTAGGCGGAATTCCAACCCAAAAACTGGGTCGAAAAAAGACTTTATTTTGGATAGGGATTCTCTTTTTTGTATCTGCGGTGGGAAGTGCTTTGGTGTCGGATCCGTATCTATTTTCACTATTCCGTTTTATTGGTGGTGTAGGTGTAGGAGTGTCTTCTGTGGCAGCTCCAATTTATATTTCAGAAATAACTTCTTCAGAAAAAAGAGGACGAATGGGTGCTCTATATCAATTCTGTTTAGTCTTTGGGATTATGATTGCCTTTATTTCAAATTGGGCATTAAAAGGTGTTGGTGGAGAAAATGATTGGAGGTGGATGCTGGGGATTGAAGCTATTCCAGCATTGGCTTATACATTGATGGTTCTTCGAGTCCCAAATAGCCCTAGGTGGCTAGTCTTACAAAAAGGTGATGATGAAGGAGCCCTTTCTGTCCTTGAAATAATTTATGGGAAACTTGAATTAGCAAAACAACATTTAGCTCAGATAAAACTAGATGCCAATCTTCCTAAAAGCAGTGATAATTTATTTCAGAAGAAATATAAAAGAGTATTGTGGTTAGGCTTTTTTATTGCATTTTTTAATCAACTATCTGGAATTAATTTCGTGTTGTATTATGCTCCACAGATTTTGGAACAAGCTGGTTTGGGCGGTTCCGATTCGTTGTTTAATTCCATCGCCATTGGTGTTGTTAATCTTATTTTTACCATAATAGGTGTTCGTTTAATTGACCGATTGGGCAGGCGTCAGTTAATTATTATAGGCTCGATTGGGTATATTTTTAGCTTGATTATGGTTGGAATCTGTTTCCAATTTAGTTTAAGTCCAACAGCATTAATTGCATTTATTTGTTTGTTTGTTGCATCTCATGCTATTGGTCAAGGTGCAGTTATTTGGGTGTTTATTTCTGAAATATTCCCGAACCGTGTTCGATCCTACGGTCAAAGCTGGGGAACAGGAACTCATTGGGTATTTGCAGCGCTAATTACACTAATAACCCCGTTTTTTATAGATGATACTGAAGGAATTTTTAGAGAGAATCTAGAAGTGATCTATTATTTCTTTGCCGGTATGATGGTACTTCAATTACTTTGGGCTAAATTTAAAATGCCAGAAACTAAGGGAGTATCACTTGAGGATCTTGAAAAACAATTGACCGAAGACGATGCCAGCTAATCAAGTTATTTGCTTTGGTGAAATATTGTGGGATATTTTTCCTCAAAAACAAATGATTGGCGGAGCTCCTTTAAATGTAGCTTTGCGATTACATTCCTATGATACCAGTGTGGCAATTATAAGTCGTATTGGGGACGACACCCTAGGGCGAAATATAAAGACTTACCTTACTGAAAATGAGGTGTCTCAGGGTTTTATTCAAACAGATAAAGAGCTTCCGACTGGGACAGTAAATATAATCTTTGATGATAAAGGGGATGCTTTATATGATATCCAGAAGCCAGTTGCTTGGGATGTTATTGAAATTTCTCCAAAGTTGCTTGAAGCGGTTAAGGAAGCTTCTTTTTTTATCTTCGGAAGTTTGACTATTAGGGGCGGTTATAATCGAGAAACACTTCGGCAATTATTACCTGTAGCAAATACCAAGATATTTGATGTAAACCTACGCTCCCCACATTACCATATTTCTATGGTGTATGAATTGATGCAACAATCTGACTTTATTAAACTTAACTACGATGAGTTGTTAGAAATTTGCGATGCATTGGGCTGTCAGGAAAGTACTATAAAAGATCAAATAAAGTGGTTGATTAAGATTACGAATACAGATACAGTTTGTGTAACAAAAGGGGATGCAGGAGCGATACTTTTTTATGAAGGTGAGTTTTACGAGCACGACGGTTATAAAGTAAAGGTGATTGATACTGTAGGGGCAGGAGATTCATTTTTGGCAACATTAATTTATTGTTTGTTTCTGAAAAAAGACACCCCTCAAAACGCTATTAAAAAGGCTTGTGCTGTAGGTGCCTTGGTAGCTTCCAAAGAAGGAGCCAATTGTTTGGTTTCCGAAGAAGAATTACTGAGTTTAATAACATAACCAAAAGATAACTACAACGCAATTAATTCAGAAAAAGAAACATTATCCAATTTTTAAACTAGCTACTGGTCATTGCGAGAGTGAATCTGAATAGAGTTCATTACGATAGTTTAAGGACTCAACAAATCTTTTTATATTTATAATGTGATTATACCTTCAAGACAGCGACATTATTGGAAACAGGCTTTATTTTTTGCATTTATCTGGTGCGTTTCTGCTTTGCTTTATGCCATTGTTGAGTTTGGTCTATTGGGCAATGCGAAGTATTACCCTATTTCGGGAAATGTGTATAGTTTCAAGGGATCCATTTTATATGCTGGTACTTTCAGTTTTGTTATTGGTTGGCTTCAAGGGTGGATTGAAGTAGCTTGGTTGCGAAGGAGGTTTCATAACAATACATTGTGGTTAAAAGTGTTGGCTAAAATTTTATTCTATATCTGCTTTATCACACTTTTCCTAACCTCCTTGATAATCATTACGAATTCGTTATTGCTAGAAATACCTATTTGGGATCTCCGAGTATTTGAAAGTTTATGGATGTTTATGACAACTTTCACCTTTTGGAGCATTATGATTTATATTGCTGTGACCCTGTCTGTGGCTATTCTATTTTCTGAAGTCATTGAATATTTCGGGATGAAGCGTTTGATTGATTTCATCTTGGGCAGGTATCATAGGCCTAATCAAGAAACCCGTATTTTCATGTTTTTAGATATGAAGTCATCCACTACCATTGCTGAACAAATTGGCCATGAAAAGTACTTTGAGCTAATAAAAAAATATTATTCAGATATGACACAGCCTATTTTAGATACAGCTGGTGACATTTATCAATATGTTGGCGATGAAATTGTGGTGTCATGGCTTCATAAAAAAGGTATAGAGAATGATAACTGCGTAGAATGTTTTCGAAAAATTTCAGAATCCATTTCCAAAAATAAGGATAGCTATTTGCGAGAATTTGGTGTTGTACCAGAATTTAAAGCTGGCTTTCATGTTGGAGAAGTGACGACAGGAGAGATTGGAATTATTAAAAAGGATATTATTTACACAGGTGATGTGCTCAATACGACTGCTAGAATTCAAGCGGAGTGTAATAAGTATAATGTTCAAATACTTTTATCGGAAAAATTATACGCTCAGTTGTCCTTGGAAGAGGCTGTACAGGGAAATGAGATTGGCTCCCTCCAGTTACGTGGTAAACGGGGCTCAACCAAACTATATAGTCTCTCCTTTGAACTTTAGTTTATTTCTTCTTTGCATATTTTTTTCTTGAAGACTTACTTTTCTTTTTCGGTTTTAAAAGCTTAATCTTTTTCTTAATTCGTTGCTCCTCATCTTCCATAAAACCAAAATAATATTCATTATATGTTAATGTTTTTGCCTTTTTAAGATACTTTAAGCTCTTTTTGTAGTTCCCTTTAGTCTCTTCAATATAGGCTGATAACCAGTGCAATTGTGATTCGTCAATCGCCTTAATCGATAAGGCAAATTCAACTAGCTTTTCTGCTCGCTTTATTTCATCACCCCAGATGAGGTATTTGGCATACAGAGGATAGACTTCCACATAATTTATGTTAGTAGCTATCAATCTGTCAAAACATTCATAAGCCTTATCAAATTGTGATAAATGTTTTGCGTAGATTTCACCTAATAAGCACAATGATGCGCCGTGGTTTTCATCATATGATAACGCATAGTTTGATGCTTCACAAGCTTCTCCCCAATCACTTGAATAGTCACCACAAGCTGCCTTGGCTTTTAAGTAATAATTATCTGCTGTTGTTAGTCCCATAACTTTTTCTTTAAATATTTTTTGACTTGCTGCCGCGCAGACTTATGTGTCTTTTCTTTTTTCTCTTGTTTAAAATTACTTTCCTTAAAAATCCGAATTGGGTTGCCTCTATGGAGGTTCATATGATTCTCCCATTGGTGTTCCATATGCTTTTTTAACGCTACGGTATGGACTTCTTTTAATTTTTCAGTTAGGCGAATGGTTGCCAATTTCTTGTTTTGGTGTTGTGACCTACTTTCCATAACGACAACGTTGGTTCCAGTAGGAATATGGGTGGCTCTAATTGCAGAACTCACTTTATTCACATGTTGACCACCAGGGCCAGAACTTCTCATTGCTTTAAATTTCACATCATTCATATTAATGATTATTTCAGATGGAATGTTTAATTGGAATACACCAATAAACCAGTTATTCCGTTTTTTATAATTACGATAAGTCGATTTTCCAACCCATTGAATGGTACCGATCCAAGTATTTATAAAATTGTTTATTCTGAAACCACTTATGCGTATCGTTGCCGATTGCAAAGTCCCATTTTCAGGTCCCAATTCCCTATTTAGAACCTCATGCGAGTAGCCTCCGTTTTTACATTCCTCAATAAACATTTTCACCACTTTTGACACTACCCAACAACACTCCGCTGGTCCACGACCAGCAGAGAATTGTACAAGCGCCGATGTATTATCTGCATTTTTCATTTCTATTTGTCCATTCGGACGATTTTTGGCGTGAACATACCTACAATCTCAATGAGTTCTTGCTGGTTTTTCATCACAATTTCTATATTCTTGTAAGCCATAGGAGCTTCATCAACACCACCTCCAATTAAGGTGACACCATGAGAAGTGAGTTGCTTTTGGATGGCACTACGTGTAAATTTCTCTTTACACTTTCTTCGTGAAAATAGTCTTCCAGCTCCATGTGAAGCAGACTCTAAACTTTCTGTATTTCCCTTTCCTCGAACAATGTAACCAGGTGCAGTCATGGAACCAGGTATAATCCCTAACTCTCCCTTACCTGCTGGAGTTGCTCCTTTACGATGTACGATGCATTCTTCGTTCCCAACTTTTTGCTTCCATGCAAAATTGTGATGGTTTGCAATTTTTGCAATTGGTTTAGATCCTAGTAATTTGCTCAGTCTTGCATGAATATCATCATGACACGCTTGTGCATAGTCACCTGCCAAGTTCATGGCTAGCCAATATTCTTGACCATCGTGAGTATTCAAATCCAACCAAGCCAAATGTTGTACATGTTTTGGTAAAGGACATTGTTTAATTGCCAAGTATGTATAGTGCTTAGCGATATTAGCACCTAGTCCGCGAGAACCACTATGAGATAAAATCCCAACATATTCTCCAGGTTTTAGATTCCATTCATTGTCAATGTCGGTAATGGTTACGCTTCCGAACTCTACAAAATGATTGCCCCCTCCTGAGGTGCCTAACTGTTTATAGGCCTTGTCCTTTAGTCGTTTTACCAGTGGAATACTAGAGAATTCTTCTCTGCTGAAGATTTCATGGTCGTGCTTAATTTTATGCGTTTCTTTCATGCCAAACTTGGTGTGTTCGGAAAGCATATTGGCTAATTGATGTCCTTTTCCTTTGAAGTAGGATATTTTCATTGGATATATGGTCAAACACATTCTACACCCAATATCAACACCTACTCCGTAGGGAATTACACTATTCCTTGTCGCAAGAACACCTCCTATAGGTAGCCCGTATCCTGTATGAGCATCTGGCATTAAAGCACCGGCAACAGAGATGGGCAATTTTAGTGCGTCGTACAATTGATATTTTGCTTGTTCGTCTATTTCGTTTTCTCCATAGATTTGAAAAGGTGCTCTAGTATTATTTAGCGCGTGCTTTTTCACCTCTACTGGGTCGATCAAACTTTCCGCAATTTTACCCCAAATACCATCACCCTTATAATCTTCGGGGTTCAACAATACTTTCTTGGCTTCCAATAAAATTTGCTCTTTCTT
>JAESTG010000172.1 GCA_016763715.1 Flavobacteriaceae bacterium | reverse complement strand
TCAATATAAATAGTATCGTTCGTATATAATCCGACTATAGGTAAAATACCATTCTCTGCATCCAACAAAGTACCATGATAAGTGACAGTAAGATTTGGATCGCCGCCCGTAATATCTAAATCAGCCAACGTTAAATCAAATTCACTAAAACCATCAAAATCACAATTTATTAATGGAGAGGGCATTTCATTTACAATGGGTCGCAATTCAACAATAAGTTCAATACTTGTGGTATCGTAACAACTTAAATCATCGAGATTCTCAATTCTCACATAGATTGTTTCACCTGGCACATTCACAAAATATGGTACTGGTAAAGCATTCATATTTCCATCAGCTTCTCCTTGACCGTTGTGATACGTAATATTATATTGATTTTCATCTTCCCCATTCAAAATAAGATCATCAAACTCCATCGGCAAATCGATGGGCTCAACGCCATCTTCATCTTGATCACACAAGTAAAAAGGCAAAGGGATTTCACCAGCAACGGCAACGGTATAGTAAATATCAAATTCAGTAAAAGCCGTACAAGTACCTGAAAGGTCTTCCATCCGAACATAAATAGTTTGAGGTGATGGCGGTACAATAAGATGAGCCGTTGGCCCTAAAATTGCATTTATATCATTTATACTATTAAATAGTGTTTCATAGTATTTAAAAGCAAAAAGAGCAGGGTCTTGACCTCCTAGTATATCATCTTCGTTTTCAGTTAAATCGAATACTCCTGTCATTACACCATCGTCGCATTGAAAAAGATCCACTGGTTCTCCTTCTATAAATGGTTGTGGATGAAATTCGTCAGCTATATTATCGGTGGCATCACAGGCTCCTTCAGAGGCAATCACAGAATAAACCCCATCCACAGTTACATCGAGCGTTGGATCGCCAGCACCTGGAATAAGCACACCGTTAAAAAACCATTGGAAGGTAAATAATGGATCGACAATTCCCGTATCTAGGGTTACTATCATACCTATACAACTGTCGATATCTGGACCAAGGAACTGAGCCGCTTCCAGAAGGTTTATCTCTAATATGAATTCATTATTACTTTCATTGGTCTCAGGCACAATACCTGTACCATCGCCAATATCATCGACTACCACTTTTAAATCGAAAATAACAGGTGTTCCTATTGGTAAATTAAGTGAGATTAGACCACTTTCAGAACCATCAATTGGAATCTCAGCCACTGTCTGGCTCTGACCAATTAATACATTGTCCGCATAAAATGCGATAGGCGTGTTTGCATCAAGAGGAGCAGTACTATTTATGTTGAATACAGTATAACCAACTTCCAGATCACGGTTCTGACAAAGAACACCAATATTATCAATCACTATGGTAGCATCCGGTATTTCAGAATTTACACTAGTAATCAAGTTATTAATCATCACAAAATCCTGACTTGAAGTGAGGTTGATTGTTACCTGGGTATCTCCAGGCATGACAATCCCTTCTAAATCATAAAAATCCAAATCCATATTAAACATCTGATCCGAACCAGTATACGAATTGGTACCGTTAAAGGCGTTATTACCTGGATTAAGGGGAGGGTTATCAATTAAAATTCCGTTAATCAGTAAAGTTTCATTATTGGCAATATTTCTATCTCCTTCCCATGCCAAGAAGCCAATTTTTGCCAATTCGTCTGTTGAAACGTCAATATTATCCAAGATAATTTCCAAAGATTGTTGATTTGCAGACACAAAATCTAAGCCATCAAAAAGACTTATCTGATTGAGCGTTAAGGAAGGGTCCTCATAAATAACAATAATACTCCAACCACCAAAATTGGTCGTATTACCACAATATGCACCAATAACTGCCGTAAGGTCTAATTCCGAAAGGGTATACTGACCAGTTCCTGTAATCAAGGAACTTACATCGGCATAGGCAGCAAAGTAATTGAGACCTGTTCCAGCCACAAGGGCAAAGGTTCGTTGCGCGCTCACAGGAACACCGTTCAATTCAACATCAAAATCACCATCACCTGGTCCAGCCCAATACAAATGAGCAGACACAAAGGTTTGATTTGGAAACAACGTATATGTAGCAGTACTCGCAGTAAGAATCGTGCAAGGAGTACCCCCGCCATTTTCAGTTTCATTAAGGGTATTTCCAAAAGCCGTAAAGTCATAGCGTCCGTTGAATTGTTGAAACAAATCAATAGTTTGTGAAAAAGTTAAGGTGGAAATTAAAAATAGTAGGACAAGTAGTGCTCTTTTCATAATAGTTAGTAGGAATAAGTGTGGAAATTAAGAAATTTTTATGACACAATAAAGGTTCAGTTCTCCTAAAAAGCAATTCGTTATATTTTTATGAGATTATCCTTATACGTATCTTTGCCCATTGCGCATAAAAAGTGCGTAAAACTAGGCATATGAATTTAGAAAAACAATTGAGTGAAACAGAAGCTTTAGGCAATGATCATATTGGCTCTTCAGGCAATACTCCTTTACGAGCTAATGCATTTGAAATGAGTGATGTAGATAAAATTTCTTCCATAGAAAAAGATGTAACAAACATCCTAGAAACTTTAGGCATGGATCTTACCGACGACAGCCTAAAAGGCACTCCTTTTCGGGTTGCAAAAATGTTCGTTCAAGAAATTTTTGGAGGATTGAACCCTGAAAGAAAACCAAAGGCCTCAACCTTTGAAAATAAGTATAAATACGGTGAAATGTTGGTTGAAAAGAACATCACGTTATATTCAACGTGTGAACATCATTTACTCCCCATTATTGGTAAAGCACACATTGCCTACATTTCTAATGGGACCGTTGTAGGATTGTCGAAAATGAACCGAATTGTTGATTATTATGCAAAACGACCTCAAGTTCAGGAACGACTTACCATTCAAATTGTGAAAGAATTGCAAGAGGTTTTGCGAACCGAAGACGTCGCTTGTGTAATAGACGCCAAACATCTTTGCGTGAATTCGAGGGGAATACGCGACATCGATAGTAGCACCGTTACTAGTGAATTTGGAGGTAAATTTAAAAATTCTGAGACGCGACGCGAATTTTTGGATTACATCAAGTTAGAAACCGAATTTTAGAATACCTTTAATCTCCTTTACAAAATATCAATTTTCCTTCGAAAGATTATGATTTTAGCTGAACACGAAGAATTATCTATTTATAATTCAATTACCAAAACGAAAGAACTATTTAAACCAATTAACCCTGGTGCTATTGGCATGTATGTTTGCGGCCCTACCGTTTATAGCAATGTACATTTAGGAAATTGCCGTACATTTTTATCGTTTGATTTGGTATTTCGCTATTTGAAGCATCTTGGTTTCAAAGTACGTTACGTTCGTAACATCACAGATGCAGGTCACTTGGAAAACGACGGAGAAAGTGGGGAAGACCCTATCCTTAAAAAAGCACGTATTGAGCAACTTGAACCCATGGAGGTCGTTCAAAAATACACAGTCGATTTCCATGATGTAATGGCAAAATTTAACGCTTTCCCTCCTAGCATTGAACCCACGGCCACAGGACATATTATTGAGCAAATTCAAATAATTGAAAAGATTATTGCTGAAGGCTATGCCTACGAAAAGAACGGCAGCGTTTATTTTGATGTTGTGAAATTTAATGACGATCACACCTACGGAAAACTAAGCGGCAGGAAACTGGAGGATATGATTGCAAATACCCGAGAATTGGCTGCTCAAAGTGAAAAAAATAACCCTCAGGATTTCGCACTTTGGAAAAAGGCAGAGGTACAGCATATTATGCGTTGGCCATCCCCTTGGAGCGATGGTTTTCCTGGCTGGCACCTAGAATGTACCGCAATGAGCACTAAATATTTAGGAAATAATTTTGATATTCACGGTGGAGGAATGGATTTAAAATTCCCACATCATGAATGTGAAATTGCTCAAGCCGAAGCATGTAATCATCAGTCACCTGTCAATTATTGGATGCACGCAAACATGCTTACCCTCAATGGAAAAAAGATGTCAAAGTCCACTGGCAACAGCATTTTACCTAATGAATTGTTCAGTGGAGACAATGAGATTTTAAGTAAATCTTTTACTCCTGCAGTTGTTAAATTTTTCATGTACCAAGCACATTACAGAAGTATTATGGACTTTTCAAACGACGCGCTTGAGGCTTCCGAAAAAGGCTTTAATCGCCTCATGGATGCCTATCGTATGTTGGATAAAATCACGACTGGCAATTCTAGTAGTTTCGATGTAATTGGCTGGAGGAAATCTTGCTATGATGCTATGAACGACGATTTCAATAGCCCGATTCTTATTGCTCAACTATTCGAAGGAGCTAAGCAAATCAACACTTTAAATGAAGGTAATTCTACTTTAACAGAAAGTGATCTTTCGCTGTTAAAAAAGACCATGTACGAATTTCTATTCGATGTACTAGGGCTTGTAGACCAAGCTACCGAAAATAGAGGTCAGACTACTGATAAACTAACTGGAGCTATTAATTTGTTGATTAGTTTACGAGATCAAGCACGAGCAAACAAAGATTTTGCAACAAGCGATAAAATTAGAGACGAATTACAAGAAGTAGGAATCCAACTTAAGGATGGCAAAGAAGGAACGTCTTACTCCCTATCTTAGACAAGATAAAACTGAGGTTTCGGAATAAATCATTGAATCTCGGTTTCAAATGAAAAAAATACTTACATACCCATTTATCTTTCTCATTAGGGTCTACCAACGAGCCATCTCCCCTATTTTTCCATCTACCTGTCGCTACACTCCAACCTGTTCACATTATACAGCAGAAGCCCTTCAAAAACATGGATTATGGAAAGGAGGTTGGTTGGGAATTAAACGAATTGGAAGTTGTCACCCATGGGGTGGAAGTGGACATGACCCCGTCCCAGATATAAAACAAAATACCCAAGAGAAACCAACCAAAGACCCAAAAAAGAAAAGAAATAATTAACATTTATTCGTATTTCCTTTTTTATATTTACCAAAACACATCAACGCTCTGTGCAAAGAGGCACATCCCTTTTTGAAGTTGAAAACAATAATTGACCCATTAATAAACTAACAATATGTACTTTTTAAGCTTTGCCTGGGACCCTAGCGAAGGGATTAGCCTTGGGTTTTATACCATACAATACTACAGTCTCATGTTTGTCATCTCCTTTATTGTAGGGTGGTTTATCATGAAAAAAATATACACAAATGAGAATGTATCCCTACTGAAACTGGATAGTTTATTCATTTATATGGTACTTGCTATTCTTATTGGTGCTCGTTTGGGACATGTGATTTTTTATCAATCTGAATTAATCACAGAAGACTTCTTCTCTATCTTTCTACCCATTTCAACTGTGGATGGCATTAAGTTCACTGGATTTAGAGGACTTGCAAGTCATGGAGCAGCCATTGGGGTAATTATCGCTATGCTCATTTACAACAAAAAAGTACTTAAAGGACGACCTATTCTATGGATTCTAGATCGAGTTGTGGTACCCGTTGCTTTTGGAGCTATCTTAGTTCGTATCGGTAATTTTATGAATTCTGAAATAATAGGTAACCCAACCAACAGTGATTTCGGAGTCGTATTTACTAAATTAGGAGAGGATTTCCCACGCCACCCAGCCCAACTATATGAGGCATTGGGTTATGTTTTTGTCTTTTTACTGTTGTTATTTGTGTATTGGAAGACTGAAAAAAGCAAACAACGAGGGTATATTTTCGGATTATTCTTAGTTACACTATGGTCGGTTCGATTTATAGTTGAATTCTTTAAAAAGAGCCAACAAGGGTTTGAAGATATGTTAGGCAACACACTTTCTACGGGACAGTGGTTAAGTATCCCTTTTATAATTGCAGGAGTCTATTTTATGTGGCAGTCTACCAAAAAGAAGAACGGATAATATGAAAAAGAGAATGATTGCAGCCGTTCTTGTAGGTATGATGCTCCAGTCCTATGGATGCAAAGACACTTCAGAAAAGAAAATACTCACCAAGAAAGTAACTTTCACAAAGGAAGGCAAATTAACGCTTAAAAAGGCTTCAAATGATTCAATTGTGGCTCAATTAGATATTGAATTTGCAGAATCGGAATACGAGACCCAAACTGGATTAATGTATCGGAAGTCCATGCTACCCAACAGAGCCATGCTATTTATCTTTGAAGATGAAACGCGTCGCTCTTTTTATATGAAAAATACAGAGTTTGCCTTAGAC
>JAESTG010000033.1 GCA_016763715.1 Flavobacteriaceae bacterium | reverse complement strand
TATGCAGAGATAGGAAGTGCAATTAATAAATCTGGAGGTGAATACATTTTCCTATCTGAATTATTTCACCCTATCCTGGGCTATCTTGCGGGCTGGGTTTCTCTCATTATTGGATTTGCAGCACCAGTAGCTCTTGCTGCGAAGGCTTTAGGCGTCTATTTAGGGAATGTATACATGTAAATCCAACACTTTTAGCTATTTTGGTTGTTTTGATAGTATCCGTAATACACTCCTTTAATCTTAATATTAGTAGCAAGTTTCAATCTTATGCAAGTTGGTTCAAAGTCTTACTGATAATTTTTTTGATTTTGATTGGGATCTTCTTTAGTCAGGATGATTCTGCCCTAGATTTTTCCAATTCTTGGACCTTAGAGGTTCTTACGCCTTCATTCGCGATAGCCTTTGTGTATGTAAGTTATTCCTACACTGGCTGGAATGCTGCATCATACATTATTGAAGAGATGGATAAACCTCGTATTAACCTTCCAAAGGCACTAATTAGAGGTACACTTTTAGTGACTATTCTCTATGTTCTTTTACAATTGGTATTCTTAATGCACGGTACGCTTGACAATCTCCGGGGGCAACTTGATATAGGTCATGTCTATGCAACTAATATCTTTGGTAGTGTCGGTGCTAAAGCCATTAATATCCTAATTTCCTTCTTCCTAATCTCGAGCATAAGTGCCATGATATGGGTAGGCCCAAGGGTTTCACTGGCTATGAGTAAGGATTATAAACTCTGGAAATTTTTGAATAAGAAAAATAAACATGACATTCCTGTGTCCGCAATCTGGTTTCAGACTGTCTTGAGTTTAATATATGTACTAACAGGCACGTTTGAAAGCGTATTGCTTTATTGCGGTTTTGTTTTACAATTAAGCGCTGCAATCACGGTTATTGGAGTATTCGTTTTGCGTAAAAGAAAACCAAAAGCTCCAGGTTTTAAAGCACCTTTTCATCCTATCTTGCCCTTAATCTTTACATTGTTTAGTATTTGGATACTGATTTATCTATTCATAAGTAAACCTATGGAGTGTTTAATAGGTCTACTCATCATCGCTTTGGGTATCCTTACTTATTTTATAAACAAAAAGATTTCAAAGGCTTCTCCTTAGAATGCAAGATTATAATTTGGTAATAACCATGTAAACTAATTTCTCAGTGGCCATTCCATAATCTGCAACTCCTTCTTTTTCTTCATATAGTAAAATTTCAAAACCACCTTCTTCTATAAACATATCTCTTATCGAATTTTCTTCGCATCCAAAAGGGCGACGATTCATTTTTATACCAGCTTCCCGATGAAAAAACTCAAATACAAAAAGACCTCCAGGTTTTAGTGCCGTTTTAATCTTCTTGGTTATCCCTTCTATTTCCAGACAACCTCCATATATCCAAGTAATCAGATCCCATTTATTAGTACCATAATCAAATGTTTCAAAACTTGCTATTTTCGTAGTTAATTTAACGTTCTCTGCTTTGGCCTGTTTTATAGCATAGGCAACGGCTTCATCAGCAAGATCAAAACCAGTAACATCCCAGCCATTCCTTGCCAAGTATAAAGCATTTCTGCCCTGCCCCATTGCAACACAAAGTGCTTTTCCAGCTTGAACAGATTCGCTTGTAAGACTTAGTAGATAGTTCGCTTCTTTATTAAAAACATAGTTAGAATCGTTCACTAGGCTGCGGTTCCATCGCTCACGGATACGTTCATTTCTTTCATCTGTATTCTTACAAGCGAAAGTTGTACAAAGAATAGTTAGCAATAACAATAATACTTTAAGTGCTTTCATAATTTATGTTTAATTTGGTTATCTTTATCTTATTCGTAACTAAAAATTACCCAATATCCCTATAGCCACAAGTACAATCTCTCCAATAGCATACTTTAAATACTTACCTGTTTGTTTTGTTCCATAAGGTTATAGCGTATTTTACGAAAGAAGTTAATCATTGGTTAGTGGTTTGTCATAATGAAGCACAACGAATAGCAATATGGCTAGTTGCGGTTTTTGGAGCGCAATTGCATCAACCAAGATAAAGTTTGGAGCTGTCTGCAATACCCAAATTTGCTATTATCCCCGCAATTAGCTATATTGTTTGTTGTGCCTGTGTTGCATCTTATTTATATCTAACACAGTTACAAATATATTTTATATAACTACTATTTGGTATTTTATCCTAGGTACTAAACTATTTTTATATATTAATATTGATTCTGGTAGTAATATAATATTCTCCAGGCATGGCCTTTGCCTGATTGTTCAGGGAATTGGATGACTCAGAAAAGAGTATTCCCAATGGAGAACGAAAAGTACTAAAATGAAGGATAAACAACCTACGATAGCCCGGCAGGTTGCATCACAGAGGGATCTTCGCGCCGCATTCGCTTTAAAACAAATGGATGAGTCTGGACTTGTAGAAAAGGAACCGACTTATACGCAAGCTCATGGCTATGATGTTCTGACCATGGACAAGTCAATGGCGCCAGTTCTATGCGCACTTCACCTCCACTTACGTAGTTGGGATCATCAGATTTTTTCTGGTGTTTCCGATCTGCATCTCCGCGTCGACAAGGTAATTCCTGGTACTGAATACATACCAATTTGTAAGGAACTAGCAAAGACGTGTGACCCAGTACAACTCAGTAATGCAGTCATCGACCTTCTGAGGACAAGCTCAGATGATGAAAAAAAAGATATTATTGGTGGGCTGAGGTTTGCTAGCCACGACCCTGGTGTAAGATGGTTTCTTAGGACCTATTTGGATTCAAAGCCTATATCATGGCCTGAGAGTATTACCGCTATGAAATTGCATAATGAGCTTAAAAAAATAATGATGGACAAGACAATCCCTCCATCAGAAAAGGCGAAATACCTAATGGATCCATCGAACATTCCGGTTAAATCTGGAGATGGGGAAGTCGTTACCATAAAATGTCTTAAGAAATCGGATCTAAAGAAGTTTAAGAAAATTCCGTGCTTCGATGAGTGCCAGGACTTATTGGTTTCATGTGATGTTCCTTTGTTATGGGTGCGTGGTGCTCCTGCCAGAACTCGTGACGATATTTTCTTTGTAACACACAAATGGGACGGCTTGGAACCGGATCCGCACAAACTAATCTACTCGGTGGCTGAGGAACTCGATGACAAGTTTTTGTTTTGGATAGACTACTGCTGTGTAGATCAAAAAGAAATTGATTTCGAGCAAATCGTCTCTGCTAAGAGCACCATCCCACATGTTAGATT
>JAESTG010000049.1 GCA_016763715.1 Flavobacteriaceae bacterium | reverse complement strand
TTGTTTTTTTTCCTTTCTTTTGAATCTAATTCCGATAGGATAGAACTTATGAAAAAAACATTGTTACTTTTTTTGTTATTGCCTTCTATTTTTTATGCTCAAATTGTTGACATTCCAGATCCTAATTTTAAAAATAAGCTTGTTAACCAAACCAATCCTGTTATTGACACTAATGGAGACGGTGAGATACAGTTAAGTGAAGCTAAAGCAACAACTCAAATTTCTATTTCATCAACAAAAATTAGTGATATAACAGGAATTGAATCTTTTATAAATTTAGAAAATTTGATAATTCAAATCAGTCAATTTACTACCGCTGATTTGAGTCAAAATATAAAGTTAGAGCAAGTTTTTTTAATCATTGGAAGCTTAGAATCAATAACTTTACCTGATACACCAGATTTATTACGTGTAGAACTTTGGTCAAATTCTTTGACAAATGTAGATGTGTCTAATAATCCAAATTTGGATACTATTCATCTTTTTGATAACAATATTAATTCCTTAGATGTTTCTAATAATTTGGCTCTAAACGAGATTTTGATTTATGATAATCCTATTGATAATGTGGATGTTAGTATGTTAATCAACCTCGAATTATTATCTATTAGTAACACCAATATTGCATCCATTGATCTAACGAACAATATCAATTTAACCAGTTTGAGTCTTGGAAATACAGAAGGTGTTTCCCCAATAACCAGTTTAGATCTTTCCAGTAATATTAATTTAGAAGGTCTCAATGTTAAAAGAAGTGGTTTGAGTGGTTTAGATATTTCGAGTAATACAAATCTCAAGAGGTTGTCACTTCAAGAGGTCGCTTTTTCTTCCATAGATATATCAAATAATTTGCTACTTGAACAACTGACTTTCAGAAGAGTAGATTTAAATACGTTAGATGTTTCTCAAAATATTGAACTTGTCGTATTAACTTTGGAAGGAACACTATTGTCAACGGTCGACCTCAGTCAAAATATTTTATTAGAACAAGTTACCATAGCCAATAATGGATTTACAAGCCTTAATCTCAGTCAAAACAGCCTTCTTGATTCTCTGATAATCCAAGGAACTGAGATTGTCAATCTTGATTTGAGTCAGAATACTCTTTTGGATGAGATATCTCTGGCATATAACCCACTATTAACTGCTATGGATCTTTCTGGCATTGCTGCGTTAAGCAGCCTAGCGATTGCAGGAGGTTCTATTTTGTCTGTTAATTACCCTGATAATAATTATTTGTTAAGGGTTACCTTTTATGGTACCGAATTTGAGGAGTTGAATTTTAGTGCTCTTGACAATCTTTGTAGGGTGACGCTGCATTATAACCTAAATCTTACTAGCCTCAATATTAAGAACGGAAATACAGCAGCCTTAGTTGCTGGTAATTCTTGCGTTGATGGTACTAGTGGCTTGTCAGTACGCTATAATCCAAACTTGCATGTAATCTGTGTCGATGATGCAGTTTTTGCGGCTAACAATTTACCTTTTGTGTCTCCCTACATCACCTATGTAGATGATTGTAGTATAACTTCAACTGACCTAAATATATTAGAAGGTATTGTTTCTTATGATTTGGATAACAACGGCTGTAGTACTGGCGATTTACCGTTGGAAGAAATAGTGATTAGTAGTACTGATGGTACTAATAATTTCGCGGTCACGAGTAAGTCAATAGGTGATTATCAATTGAATCTTTCAGAAAATATTTATACAACCAATGTGGTTGGACTTTCATCTTATTTTACTGTTTTTCCTATGGATGCTGTAGACATCTTTGTAGGGTTTAACCAAGTAGAGCAACAGAATTTTTGCGTGCAATCTGAAGGTAGTTTCAATGATCTTAATGTGTCCATTAATCCTAATTTTGATCCAGTACCTGGGGGTTTGGTGCGATATAGTTTGGTTGCTCAAAATGCTGGTACTACACAGTTAAATGGTGTAGTTACTTTAGATTTTGATTCGAAAAGGGTTAGTTTTTTTGGTGCAGATCCTGTTCCTACAAGTCAAACCACATCTTCTGTTACTTGGAATTTAGGTGTTCTGCAGGTGTTTTCAAATGAAACAATTGAAGTGAGTTTCGATGTTGCCGATGAGCCTATTAATATGCTTGGAGATATGCTGAATTATTCTGTAACTATTGAGCCTGTTTCTGGGGATGAGACTCCCGATGATAATCAGTTTGATTTTTCGCATGTTGTAGAAGCTATGCCTTTCGTAGATAATATGACCGTGGTTCAAGGAGGACAAGTTTTAGTTGATGATGCTGAAAATTACCTCAATTATGTGGTTAGCTTTGAAAATACATCGGGTACTACCGTTAGTGATGTTTTTATTCATTCACTTCTAAACGCTAATCTCGATTTTAATACCATTCAAATTTTAGACTCGAGTCATCCAGTACGATTCAATATGTTTGACAATGAAGCACATTTTTGGATGGATGATATTAACTTACCTGATAATGGTAGTGGTTATTTAGTTTATAGAATTCGTCCTAAGCAAGGAATAGGTCTAGGAGATATTGTGAGTAGCAGTGTTAGTATTCATATGAGTGGATTACCACCTATATTTAGTAATACTGTAACCACTACTTTTGTTGATGAACTTGCTATATCAGATGTTCAGAATGTTCAAATGAGTTTATACCCTAACCCAACGGATGGTCAATTCTCCATTCAGTCTTCAGTGTCAATTAATGAGGTGTCAGTAATCTCGCTTTTAGGTCAAAAGGTGCTCACGCAAAAAATGGACAGCGATGAAGTGATAGTAGATATTAGTAGCCAACCAGCGGGCACCTATTTTGTGAGAGTAATGACCTCAAATTCTAATAAAATCTTTCAGATTATTAAAAAATAAAATCATAAAAAAAGCTCCAATCAAGGAGCTTTTTTTATGCTGTTTTTTCTCTAAGAGGCCGGTTTAAAACCAAATCGAGATATAGGTTTATTTTACGTTTTAAATCTTTTCGGTGGCTAATAAAATCTAAGAAACCATGTTCCTGTACGAATTCGGCTGTTTGGAATCCTTCTGGTAATTCTTTTCCAGTGGTATCCCTCACTACGCGGGGTCCTGCAAAACCAATCAACGCTCCAGGTTCACCTATGTTTATATCTCCTAACATAGCAAAAGAAGCAGTAGTTCCTCCCGTGGTTGGATCTGTACAAAGTGAAATGTAAGGTAATTTTGCCTCAGCCAATTGAGCTAATTTGGCACTTGTTTTTGCAAGTTGCATTAAAGATAAAGCCGCTTCCATCATTCGAGCGCCTCCGCTTTTGGAAATCATTAAAAAAGGGAGTTTCTTTTTGAGGGCATATCCTGCAGCACGAGCAATTTTTTCACCAACAACACTTCCCATAGAACCGCCTATAAAACTAAAATCCATACAAGCAATCACTAGTTCTTCACCCATTGATTTTCCAACAGCAGTTCTAACCGCATCTTTCAAATTGGTTTTCTCGTAAGCCTGTTTTAATCTATCGGTATATTTTTTGCTGTCTGA
>JAESTG010000171.1 GCA_016763715.1 Flavobacteriaceae bacterium | reverse complement strand
TTGCGGAGGGTAAACAGTTTTTAGAAACTTTAAAGTCCCCATATGTGTTAAAGGCCGATGGTTTGGCAGCAGGAAAAGGCGTGCTTATCATTAAGGATTTGGATGAAGCCAAAACGGAGTTGGAGAATATGTTGAGTCACTCCAAATTTGGGGAGGCAGGTACTACTGTTGTTATTGAAGAGTTTCTTGACGGAATTGAATTAAGCGTTTTCGTTTTGACCGATGGCGAAAACTACAAAATATTGCCAACGGCAAAGGATTACAAGCGAATAGGAGAAGGGGACACTGGATTAAATACAGGAGGTATGGGAGCTATTTCGCCAGTACCGTTTGCGGACAAAATTTTGCTTGATAAAATTGAAGAGCGCATCGTAAAGCCAACGATAGAGGGATTGAAAAAGGAAGAGATTGATTATCATGGGTTTGTTTTTATTGGATTAATTATGGTCAATAAAGAGCCCTTTGTGATAGAGTATAATGTTCGAATGGGAGACCCAGAAACCGAGGTGGTATTCCCTAGAATTAAAAATGACTTAGTTGATCTTTTCGAGGCCACTGCCCAACAAAAATTGAATACGATTTCCCTTGAAATCGATGAAAGAGCTGCAGCTACAGTAATGGTAGTTTCGGGAGGGTATCCAGAGGCTTATGAAAAAGAGAAGAAAATTACAGGCATTGAACGAATAGGTAATTCCATAGTTTTTCACGCGGGCACCAAAATAAAAGATGGGGTTGTCGTAACTAATGGAGGGCGTGTAATAGCTGTGACTTCTCTTGATAATGATTTTAGAGAAGCGTTAAAAATAACCTATCAAAATATTGAGGAGCTATCTTTTGATAAAATGTACTATCGTAAAGATTTAGGATTCGACTTATAAAACATTAACCGTCCTTAAGACACTAAGATAACAATGTAATGATTAGTTGGTAATGAGATTATTCGTCGTGATCCGTTGTATTACCTAAAAAAGTATGAGCTACTAGGTCTCTGTCCTCTTCACCACTAGCGTTAAATTTTGATAGTTGTAACATCCAGTAAATAAATGCACTAAACCCAATGGCAATTAAAACCCACGAGACCATATTAGCTCCCCACCAAGTTTCTAGTTCTAGACTACGCAACGCTTCATATGGAGCGAACAATACTTCTTCTGAAAATTCTTGTATTCCTTCAAAAAAACCTTTCCAAGACATATCTGTATATTTATAGCACAAAAATATAAATAAAGTCCAATGCTTACAAGCTTTTTCAATAAATCCACACCATTAAATTTTGTGCTACTAAGCGTTTACGTTTTTGTTGTCTGTTTATTGCACTTTATTTTGGATGCTGAAATGGTTTTTGACCTTCAGAAAACAGGGAAGTTTGCCATAGCCGTAGGACTGTTAATTTTCTCTATTTTGTTGCTGAATTTTACGATTCGCAAAAATGGCCTCACCTTATTAAACACCTTTGCTATCCTAATATTCTCCTGTTGTATTGGGATGATTTATGGATTTATAGAAGAGCCTAAATTGATAATTGCCAATGTATTTTTATTATTGGCAATTAGGCGAATGTTTAGTCTACAGGCTTCAAAAAACAGTGAGCGGAAAATTTTGGATGCATCTATTTGGATACTATTGGCTTCGGCTTTTTATTTTTGGAGTATGTTGCTTTTTGTTGGGTTGTTTATAGCCATTTCATTAAAACCCCAAAAGGTGTTTCGGTATTATTTGGCCCCATTAGTTGGAATAATTGGAGTATTTGTAATAGCTACAGCCTATCATTTTCTGATGAATCAATCGTTTGGGTGGTTTGTCAATTGGCTTGGAGACTCATCCTTTGACTTTAGTAGCTATTCACAGATTAAAATACTCATTTTTATATCTTTTATGGCCGCTATATTAATATGGACCCTGATTCCTAAAATAAAAACTATTTCTAAAGGAGCTAAAAAGAATAGACCCAATAATATTTTGGAAATTTATATCTTGATTATTTTGTTGATTGTTGTTTTATTCTCTTCGGAAAAAACGGGTGAAGAATTTCTACTTTTGTTAGCGCCAGCGGCGATTATCA
Organism: Flavobacteriaceae bacterium; assembly: GCA_016763715.1. The sequence goes on along the minus strand of JAESTG010000171.1, from coordinate 5,806 downwards.
TTTCAGGATATATTGAGAGAAAAGGAGAAGTTTGGTTCAAAGAAATTTTGCTTTGGGTTTTTGTGTTGCTTCCCTTGTTATTTGTTTTCATATAAAACACATCAAGCTAACTCCCATCTTCATTTAAAGCAATCTATCACAAAATATGATACCTTTGCATTTAGAAAGAAATGAGTGAGCTGATTCATTTTTTAAGGATATACTAGAACGTAAATTTAAGACTCAATGTTTACAGATATTGCCAATAAAATATTCCAAGAAGTTATTGATACATACCACGTGGCTGATGACCCTTATCAATCTTTCCACAACGTTTATGATAAAGAAAACCATTTATTAGAGCATTTATTATATAGAAAATGTTGGATTGATACGGTACAATGGCACTATGAAGATATTATACGCGATCCTGAAATTGACCCAGTGGCCGCTTTGGTTTTAAAACGGAAGATTGATGCGTCCAATCAAGACCGAACCGATATGGTAGAGTACATTGATAGTTATTTTTTAGACAAATATACTCAGGTTACAGCACAGGAAGGAGCAACCTTAAACACGGAGAGCCCAGCTTGGGGAGTGGATAGATTGTCTATTTTGGCTTTGAAAGTGTATCACATGAACGAAGAAGCAACTAGAGAAAATGCTTCGGAAGATCATCGAGTTGCTTGCCAAAAGAAATTGGATATTTTATTGGAACAGCGAGTGGATTTAAGCACTGCTATTCAACAATTATTGGACGATATTTCCTTCGGAAGAAAATACATGAAGGTCTATAAACAAATGAAGATGTATAATGATGATGAATTGAACCCTGTGCTTAGGGGTGAAAAATAATTGAGTGTGGGGTTGAGGTTTTGAAGGTTGATCCTAATAAATTCTCTCTTTCACTATTTAAACATGACCAAACCACGTCACATACTTGTTATTCGCCTTTCTGCCATGGGAGATGTGGCAATGACCGTTCCCGTTCTTCGAGTGCTAACTCAAAACTACCCAGAATTAAAATTGACTATTCTTTCGAAGCGTCTTTTTGAACCCCTATTTTCGGATTTACCAAACGTTCATTTTTTAGAGGCCGATGTCTATGGAGAGCATAAAGGTTTTTTGGGATTGCTTAAATTATCGAAAGAAATAAAGGAGCTTCGAGTTGATGCGGTGGCAGATTTACATAATGTGATTCGTTCCAAGGTTATCACTCGCAATTTGAGTTTGAAAGGAGTGCAAACAGCTAGTATTAATAAAGGAAGACTTGAAAAGAAAAAACTTACCAATGCTAAGGGATTGGGTTTGGTTCAACTTAAATCCACCCACCAACGATATGCCGATGTTTTTGAAGAATTGGGTTTCTCTATTGATCTTTCAGCACATAAACCACCTAAACGCAAACCATTAAATTCTAGATTACACACTCTTATTGGTAGGGAACCTAAAAAATGCATTGGAATTGCTCCTTTTGCTGCGTATACAAGCAAGATGTATCCCTTGGAATCTATCAAAGAAGTCATTACCCATTTGGATGGTTTGGGTGTGTATCGCATATTATTATTCGGTGGAGGAAAAGAAGAAATAGAACAGCTAAAGGCGTTGGAAAGCACTTTTTCAAGTGTAACTAATGTGGCTGGAGTGCTCACTTTTTTGGAAGAATTGGAACTTATCTCAAATTTGGATGTAATGGTTTCCATGGACAGTGCTAACGGTCATCTAGCAGCCATGTATAATATACCTGTGATAACACTTTGGGGAGTTACGCATCCGTATGCTGGCTTTGTTCCTTTTCAGCAACCTGAAGAAAATCAATTATTGGCAGACAGAAATAAATACCCGCTTATTCCAACTTCAGTGTATGGGAATAAGTTTCCGCCAGAATATGAGAATGCAATGGCATCAATTCCGAGTAATCAAGTGATTCAAAAAATAGTTGCGGTCATTTAAATAAAGGCATAGCATGTTTATTCCAAAGAAAATTTAAACATCATCATAGTCAATCACCACTTTCGAGGTAGTAGGATGTGCTTGGCAGGTAAGAATAAGGCCTTCCTCTAATTCAGAATCTGTGAGAATTTGATTTTTCCTCATTTCCACTTTTCCTTCAGTGATTCTAGCAATACAAGTGCTGCAAATTCCACCTTGACAAGAAAATGGAGCATCTAGCCCATGTTTCAAAGCAGCTTCCAAAACACTCTTCTTTTGGTCCATTACAAAAGTGTCGGTTTCATCATCCAGGGTAATGGTTACCGACGTGGTGCCATCATGGTTTTCTTCTAATTCCCCTTCGTTTGAAGTGGTGAACAATTCAAAAAAGATGTTCTCTTTAGCAATTCCACGATCTTTCAATGTATTTGAAACTTCTTCAATCATTGTTTCAGGTCCGCAAAGGTAAAACGATGAAAAATCAGATTTACCGTACTTATTCTTCAGTAAATAATTTACAACAGATTTATCTATTCGACCTTGGAGTGCATTGAGCTCTTTACTTCGGCTGTAGATGTATTCTATTTTTAAACGATCTGTGTATTCAGATTTTAGTGTTTCTAATTCAGAATAAAACATACATTCCGTAAGTGTTTGATTGCCGTATACCAGTACAAATGAACTATTGGGCTCTCGCTCCAAAATATCTTTGATGATTGATAGTACGGGAGTAATTCTGCTACCAGCTACAAAAGCGCCATAGGTAGTAGATAGGTTGTTTTGAGGTTCGAAGACGAAAGCACCTTCTGGTTGCATGACTTCCAAAACATCACCCACTTTCAGTTTAGTATTGGCGTAAACAGAAAAGCTACCATTCTCCACTTTTTTAATCCCCACTCGTAACGAGCCACTAGTGGGACTGCTGCAAAGTGAATAAGCGCGGCGTAGTTCTTTTCCTTCCAAAGTGTGTTTGATGGTAATATACTGTCCTGCTTTAAAAGTAAAGGACGGTTGTAGGTTTTCAGGAATTTCAAGAGTAATGGAAACCGAGGATGGGGTTTCTTTTTTCACTTCTGAAATGGCCAATTTATGAAAGTCGGGCATAGAAAAATTTTTATGCAAAAGTACAAAGGAAAATTTGTCCAAAGACCCACTAAGAGTGGAAAGCTTTCCAAATTTTGCGCCAAATCTCATGAGATACGAAAAAGAAACGTATTTTTACGCTTCCTTTATTCGGTTTACATACTAAAAACAAAGGTTTTAAGTTACAGTATCATACAAACGCAAAGAATTTTGAAATACGCACAAAAAATTACGATACTAATATTAACTGTCACTCTCTTAACCGCCTGTTCGCGTAAGAAAAGCAGTTTTATGAGTAGAAACTTTCACGCCGTTACGGCCGAGTTCAATGCTATTTACAATGGAGATGTTGCTTTCGCAGAAGGCAAGGAAGAATTGGCTCTTACTTTTCGGGACAATTTTTGGGAGATACTGCCCGTTGAGCGTATTGAGTTGAAAGAAGAATTAACACTCCCAGGGGAATCCACCAATCCCAAATTTAATAGAGCAGAGGAGAAGGCCGCGAAAGCAATTCAAAAGCACTCTATTTATATTGACGGGAAAGAGTATAACCCTCAGATAGACGAGGCTTATATACTGCTAGGAAAAGCGCGTTATTATGATGAGCGTTTCATCGCTTCTCAAGATGCCTTTAATTTTATTCTGAATAGATACCCCACAAGTAATAGCATTAATGAAGCTAAAATGTGGAAGGCTAAAACTAATATTCGATTGAGTAATGAAGAAGGAGCTCTGGACGAATTGTCCAAGTTGTTGAAAGATGATAATTTAAGTGAAGAGGATAATGCAGATGCTTCGGCTATTATGGCGCAGGCCTTTATTAATTTGGATTCTTTAGATGCTGCACTTCCATATATAAAGTTAGCTTCAGAGTATGTAAGAAATAATGAATTGAAGGGTCGATATACCTATATTAAAGGCCAGCTTTATAATCGTCTTGAGCAAAAAGATAGTGCTAATATGGCATTTCAAGAGGTAATCGATTTGAACAGAAAATCTCCGCGGGTTTATATGATCAACGCGTACATTGCTCAAGGGAAAAATTTCGATTATGAAAATGAAGACAAGATTGCATTCTTAGAATTACTTCAAGATTTAGAAGACAATCGTGAAAACCGCCCTTTCTTAGATCTTATTTATAACCAAAAGGGAGAATATTACCGTAATACTGTAAACATCGATACGGCTGTTATCTATTATAATAAATCCATTAAGGCGTTTAATGATAATAGAACGCTACAATCTGTGAACTATGCTACTTTAGCTGAAATCAATTTTGATGCAGCAGAGTACAAAAAAGCAGGAGCTTACTACGATAGTACACTTACCTTTTTAGAGGAGAAGAGCCGCCCTTGGAGACGCGTAAAGAAGAAACGTGAAAACCTAGACGACGTTATTAAATATGAAGACATTGCCACCGAAAACGATTCTATTTTAAGAATTGTAGGGATGACTGAGGCGCAACAAATTGCCTTTTTTACGGAGTACACTACTAAGTTAAAAGAACAGGCAATTAAGGATTCCATTGAGAGCGTGAAGGCTAAAGAAGGAATTGCCAATAATGAATTCTATAAAAAACAAAACAAAGCTAGAGGCGAAGGTGGAGGTAAATTTTACTTCTATAATAGTACCACGGTTGCTTATGGAGTTGTTGAGTTTAAAAAAATATGGGGAGACCGTAAATTGGAAGATAATTGGAGACTTTCTTCAAAAAGGGTGATTCTTACAGATATTGAGGTTGTTGAAGGAGTGGAAGAACCCATAGCCGAAAGTGAACGATTCAAGCCTGAAACATATTTAGCTAAGATCCCGAAGGCACAAGGAGCCATTGACACCTTGACGATGGACAGAAACTTTGCTTATTACCAATTGGGTCTTATCTATAAGGAGAAGTTTAGAGAATATGGTTTGGCTGTAGATCGCCTTGAAAAGTTATTGTCCTATAATCCTGAAGAACGACTCGTGCTTCCTGCAAAGTATAATTTGTTTAAAATTTACGAGACTCAGGAGAATATGGTGATGGCAGATAAATGGAAGAATGATATTTTAAGCAATCATCCAGATTCACGCTATGCCGAAATTTTGAGAAACCCGAATGTACAATTGACTTCAGACGAATCGAGTCCGGAGTTTAAATACAAGGCACTGTACAAAGAGTTTGAAGCATCAAACTATTCCTATGTAATTGCTACTGCCGAAGAGTATATTACTCTCTATACAGGAAATGAAATTGTCCCAAAACTTGAAATGTTGAAAGCGACAGCTCTAGCAAGACAGGACGGATTTGAAGCATATAAAAAAGCATTGAACTTCGTTGCTTTGAACTATCCACAATCTGAAGAAGGAAAGCAAGCACAAGAAATTTATGCCAGAGTATTGCCAAGATTGGCAGACAAGGAGTTCCAAGCGGCTAAAGAAGACGATAGATGGAAGGTAGTTCATAAGTTTGATATTTCAGAAACAGAAGAGGCCGAAGAGCTGTTAACCACTCTCAATGAAGCCATAAAATTTTATAACTATACCAATATGTCTGCCTCAATGGATTATTACAATCCTAATACTCGTTTAGTTATTATTCACGGGCTGAACACCAAATTAGGTGGTAGCGGTTTTGCTGAAGTGTTACGAGAAAAGAAAGAATATAAGGTAAAGCATTCCTATTTTGAAATATCGAGTCCTAATTATAAAGTAGTTCAAATTCACAAAAACTTGGATGACTATTTAGCGACAACTAGTTCTTTGGAAGAAAACGGAAATCCCCAAAAATAACAAACGTATGTTTTCAGAAAAAAAAGATAAAAAGATTATGGAA
>JAESTG010000048.1 GCA_016763715.1 Flavobacteriaceae bacterium | reverse complement strand
TTTACCAAAATGACTACATGGTTCTAAACTCACATATATAGTAGCTCCTTTTAATAGAGAGTGATCTGGAACACTTTGAATTGCATTTACTTCGGCATGTGGTTGCCCAGCCTTTGCATGCCATCCTTCACCTATAATTTTATTGTCACGAACTATCACACAGCCCACCAAAGGATTTGGATATGTAGTCCCGACTCCATTTTGAGCCAGTTGTATGCAGCGTTGCATGTATTTTTCGTGCATATTCATTTAGGTAAAAATACAAGGAATCTTTCAGTAAATAGAACAAAGAGGTCTAATTAAATATCCTTAATTTTGAATTCAATAGGACTATTTTAGTTAACCAGTGTATTCATTCTAAAATTGCTTTAACAAAGCTTCTCTATGGAGATAATTATACGCCCAATTCAGCAAAAGGACAACCCACATATGGCAAAGATTATTCGAGGGGTATTTGAAGATTTTGGAGAACCAACCAAAGGAACTGCCTATGAGGATGTCGCTTTAGATATTATGTATGAGACCTATCAAAAACCGAATGCACATTATTTTGTGGCTGAAGAAAATAATATAATTTTAGGAGGAGGAGGTATCGCTCCTTTGGAAAATTACCAAGACCATGTTTGCGAGCTTCAGAAAATGTATTTTCAACCATCAGGACGAGGACGAGGTATTGGTGCGATGATGATGGAGGCTTGTTTGAAGGCTGCAGTAGATACTGGTTTTACTCAGTGCTATTTGGAAACGATTCCTTATATGAAGGCTGCGCAGCGTTTGTACAAAAAGTATGATTTTAAAACCTTGGATGATCCATTGGGGGATACAGGGCATTATTCCTGTGGTGTTCGCATGCTCAAAGATCTTTTGTTGAAGTAGTTACATCAATTATTATAAATAAAAAATTTTGACACTCAAAGAATTAAAATCATATTTTACTGAGGAACTTTCAGGATTATATCCTTCAGAAGAGATGCAGTCTTTTTTTAATATTCTTTCTGAATTTTTTCTGAAGTATACCCGTTTTGAAACTGTCTTGAAAGAGACTGAAATCATTTCCGAAGAAAACCAACAACACTTTCAAAATGCAATCACAAGATTGAAACAGTTTGAACCTATTCAGTATATCACTGGTGAAACTGAATTTTATGGGCTTACATTTAAAGTGAATCAACATACCTTAATTCCTAGGCCAGAAACTGAAGAATTAGTTAGTTGGGTTCTGGAGAAACTAGGAAACAGGCCTCAGCATGTATCGCACGAGATTTTAGACATAGGAACGGGTTCGGGTTGTATTGCTATTTCTTTGGCTAAAAATTTATCACAAGCCAATGTGTCAGCACTTGACTTTTCAAGTGATGCGCTCCAAATGGCAAAGTTAAACGCCCAAACAAATTGTGTTCCTGTTGATTTCTTTGATATGAATATACTACAGGCCAAGAAACTTCCGAAGATTTATGACGTCATTGTTTCTAACCCGCCTTATGTTCGTGAATTAGAGAAAGATATGATGCAACCCAATGTGCTTTCATTTGAACCACATGTTGCCTTGTTTGTAAGTGATGCCGACCCGTTGTTGTTTCACCGAAAGATTGCTCAGCTTGCAACCCAGTATTTAAGTCCAAATGGGCACCTTTTCTTCGAGATTAATGAGTATCTTAGTGTTAGTCTAACCCATTTGCTCGAATCCCTTGGGTTTAAAAATATTGAAATGAAGCAGGATATATTTGGTAAAGACCGAATGATGGTTTGTACACTGCGGTAATTATAACATAAAAACAACTTTTGTACTGTTTTGAGAAAACTAAATAAAATATGTGTATTCTGCGGAAGTAGTGACGGTAATGATACTCAAATTACAACGGCAGCAGAGGAATTAGGTGAATTGTTAGTTGAGCATGAAATCACCCTAGTATACGGCGCCGCTAAAATTGGCGTGATGGGTACCATTGCAAAAACTATATTGGATAAAAAAGGATTAGTTATAGGTATTATCCCTCAGTTTTTAAAGAAAAAAGAAGTCGTTCATCTTGGACTTACCGAGCTTATAACGACAGATAATATGCACGATCGAAAACTCAAAATGCAAGAAGTAAGCGACGGTTTTATTGTTTTGCCAGGTGGGTTTGGAACCTTAGAAGAGTTATTCGAAATAATTACTTGGCTTCAATTAGGGTTGCATACTAAGCCCATAGGTCTTCTGAATGTCAATGGATTTTATGATCATCTATTGTTATTATTGGAAACAATGGTTCGCAATGGTTTTCTGAAAATGGAAAATTATGAACTTCTTCTCACAGATACTTCTATAGAAAATTTACTTCAAAATGACGGACTTTAAAGCGCCTCAAATTCCTAAGTGGTTGAATCCAGATAGATCTTGATACCCAACTTATTAACTATTTACCTGCTTTTTTGAACATTTCGACTTTAGGCCTCATTAATTAGATTACATTGAAGGGTATTAACCATCAAAAATTGAATTTATGAGTGCAACAAAAAAGTATTTTGCAGAAGGTCTAGGAACTTTTGCATTAGTATTGTTTGGCTGTGGTGCAGCCACTATTTCTGGAATTTCTGGAGTTGGGCCTGAGGGAATTGGACTTTTGGGAATCTCTTTAGCGTTTGGTTTAGCCGTAGTAGCTATGGCTTACACAATTGGACCTATTTCAGGCTGTCACATCAATCCAGCTATTTCAATTGCCATGCTTGCGGCTGGTAAACTTTCTGGTAAAGACACTGTGGGTTATGTTGTTTCACAATGCTTGGGGGCTATTCTTGGGGCGGGAGTCTTGTATTTATTAGCCACAGGATCTGCTGGGTTTAGTATGCCAGAATGGGGCTTAGGAAGCAATGGTTGGGGCGATGGCTATTTAGGAGCTTATGACATGAAAGCAGCACTTATTGCTGAATTTGTCTTCACCTTTTTATTTTTAATGGTCATCTTTGGAACTACAGCGAAAAATGCCTCACCTCAAATGGCTGGCTTGGCCATTGGTATTTCTTTAGTTCTTATCCACTTAGTTGCTATTCCTATCACAGGAACTTCGGTAAATCCGGCACGTAGTTTAGGTCCAGCTTTGTTTGCTCAAGGAGCAGCTTTGAGTCAACTTTGGCTGTTTATTGTCGCACCAATTGCTGGGGGATTATTTGCGGCTGCCGTTCGTAAGATTTTCATTGAAGATTAGATTTTTTTTAAGAAAAATAGTAAGATTAGGTACGGTTAAACCACGTATTTTGGGTTTTACCGCACCATTTTAGGAAAACGATTTAAATTCTTAATAATTTGTTAAAACTAAGTTGTAGTTTGATACAGATCAACAACAATTATTAAGAATTTAAATCATTAAACTATTATGAAAAAAATC
>JAESTG010000028.1 GCA_016763715.1 Flavobacteriaceae bacterium | reverse complement strand
TTCCATGTCCTGAAACCTTTTCATATTTGTATCCAAGGGGTGGGTAAAAAGTCCAATAGCCATTCATCATGCGGCCGCGCATACGGTTCTTGGTTTGTTGTCCATTTTTCTCGCGTTGATGTTGAGCAACTGTTGCAAGCAGGTTCTCAACCATGATGCTGTCTGGATCATCCCCAAACTCAATGGATGGGCTTTCAAGCTTACCGCCTGCACTTGAGAGTGATTGACGAAGTTTAAGATGCGCATCTAACCCACGAGCCAATCGAGAGATGTCATCGATAATCACCACAGGATTATTAGAACGGTGCTTGCGGAGGAAAGTCAGCATTTCATCCATGGCAGGACGCTTAACGAACTTACCAGACATATCGTCCTTAAATACGCCAATGACATCATAATTCTTATAGTCGGCATATTCGCGACAGCGGGATTCTTGTGACGCTAATCCGTCACCCTCACGAACTTGTTTTGCACCAGAAACACGCGCATAAATGACTGCAATACGTTTTGATTTTATTATTTTTGATGTCTGCATCCTACTCCCCTCCTTTCTCCTTTTGGAATATCATTGTTAATTCAAGTTCGTGGTATTCATCTTTTGACAAGTCTACCACAGTGCCAGAATCGATTGCACGTTTGCTTGTATGTACTCCCCGCTGAACCATAACCAATTGCGTGGGATCGCTACCAAAAGCGCGATCAACTGAATTTTCCATAAATGCATATACTGTGTGAACCAGTTCTCGCTTGCTGTCCTCAGTCAGATCAAAGTGATCGACATAGCGACGGTACTTCTCAAAATCAGGGACCATGGGAATCTTTCATATCGGTGGTAGGCAATTAGAAATGGGAGGCGCAACGCAAAAACGAACGTGCCAAGCCAATTCAAATAATTATAGGAAAATCAAACAACCAGAACGTATCTGGCAAATATGAGGTGGCGAATATGTGGCGGAGCAAAAACTCAACACCAAAAGGGCAATAACGCCTCTTAGCTTATGTGGTGTGGCGCACACTATTCTTCAAGGTTTAGCAGATACAATTGTGGTGAATGCAGATAGGAATATAATCTTATTAAGAGAAAGAAGTCAAGCAAAACTAGATTTCCAGTTATTGTAACCCATTGACGTAATATTTACTGTATTCACTCTTACCTTCGGTAACAGGTTAGTTTGAATTACTTTAATTCAAACTAACCTGTTCTGATCAAGGGCTGATCACAGATATGATCTTGACCAATTATTACACTAGTTATTACAGCACTAAATTTTATTCCTTAACAGGTGCTTATATTTGAAGCCAATTTAAAATTTATTTCTTGCGCAGCCTTGTTTTCTTTGATTTAGAGTGATCCTTCGGCCACTTGCGGGGTTTACTAACTGCTACACTAGATGGTTGAGTAGGCCTAAATGTCGTATCATATTCTGGGTAATCTCGTGCCATATCAAAATCAGTCACATTGATAGTTGCGCCTTGATTATCTGCTAACCTCAGAACGGCATCAATTGCTGTACGGAAAGCGGGTTCTGTCCAACCTGCATCAACATTGTATGATTCTCCAGCAAAATAGATATTTGATGTGAAAGAATATTCTTGATTATAAGCCAGTGGAAGCAATGTATCCATCCATTCCCGTTGATCGTAAAGTCTAGCAGCCCCCTTAGTAAAGGGATTTGCTTCCCATCTAATTACATATCCTGCTTCTCCTGGATCGCTTTGCGGTACAATATAGTCTTTTATACTTTGATTAATATTACTAGACTCCATACAAATTCGATCCAATTCATCTACACATTTGTTGACTAGAAGTCTGCTTCCAGGCAAACGCTGACGGAGTGATTCATAATCATAGGATGTCAGTTTGACGGCGTCTCTCCACCACGTGTAGCTAACCAATAAAACAGCATCTTCATTTTCTCCTGCCAAACTTGACTGGTAAGCATAAGCATCATGGATGAATGTATCCGAAGTGAAAACCTGCGGAATTCGATTTCCTTCTTTTTTCCAGTATGGTTCAGATAACCTAACGAAAACTTTCAATGCAGGCTCCCAATGCGCACGTGAAAAATAACTTTGCAAATCATTAGGCCAATATAAACTATTTACTCTCATCGGGTTATCTGTGTTTTTCAAAAAAGCCACATCAATATCTGTTCCATATTGCCAAGTAGGGACAGTTGAAATTACAGACGTGTATTCCTGAGGATAAGGTATAGGTGGATTAGGACGGTTATCAGAGGCGATAATAATGTACTTAAGATCGCCCAGATGTTGATTTTCTGAAAAATCAATAGATATCACTGGAGTGTTCAGATAGAATCTAATTTCAACATCTGGATCTGTCACCGCCATCATATCATATAAAGATTTATTTTCATAAATTGTACCAGATGGGGTCTCAATTTTTTCTATTGGTAGAAAAAGCAAGCAATCATCGATTGAACGCGCTCCTTTATATTTTGGCTCCCTGCCAGTGTAATGCACATTCCATGAATCAGTAAAACTTGTATTCGTTGATTGAGGACCGGGGTTGAATGTTCCATCTGCATTGTATCTTCCATGTAAAAGCACAAGGTCAGACCCAAATCCATGAACAAATGTACGGTAAGCATAAAGGAAACTTAAATTGAAAAAGGCACCCCAGCTGCCATCACCTCCCCCTATGAGGTAAAATAAATTGGCCTCTTCTTCACTCATGCCCGCACCGCCAAAATTTGTTGGATCTTCGTCAGTTGGAGTATGGGGCTGATCTAAAACAACATCTCGAAAAGTTTTTTGCCAATAATTATCGACGAAACTTTTCCAGTAGTCTTCCCATGTTGCTTTTACATATTCATCTCCAATCCTATCAATCAATCTATTGGCGAATGTTTGCCACTTATTATAGACATTTCGCAAATCTGAATTGGGAGGTTCCGTATCCGTTTTATCCCAGATTGCCATCTCTCTAGGTTGTTTAAAATCCCCTAATCTACCCTCATTATAATATATTCCTGTTGTGGCAAAGCGAGAGCCAGGGTTAGGAAAACCTTCGCTACTAAGTCCAAATTGTTTATAATAGTAAGAAAATAACGACGCGCCCTCATTTATATCTCCACCAGATGAGGTTAAGAATGGAGGAAAGCGCATTGCTCCTCCTTCGTAAGTAGTACTCGATGTTCCCTCTGGCGTCACAGAATTAAACA
>JAESTG010000170.1 GCA_016763715.1 Flavobacteriaceae bacterium | reverse complement strand
TTCCGAAGTAAATAATAAAATAAAGGTTGAAATTACAACAGCACTAACGACGAGAAGTTTCCATTTCATAGGGTAGCTTATTTTTTGAATTTGATTTTATAAAAATAAACCAAAAATCAACGTGGAGTAAGTAAAATGAGAAATCTATGGTATTTTTTGAATTTAAATATGATATAAATCGAGTACCTTTATCGCTCTTAAAATTTTAAAATGAAGCATCTACTATACGTATTTCTATTCTTTGCTATTTCCTTTCAGTCATTTGCTCAAGTGCAATCTACCTTTGAATACCTTGATGTTTTTGATTTGGAATATGCGGGTAACCCTCAAATTTCTCCAGATGGTAATTCTGTGGTGTATCGAAGAACAGGTTTTGATATCATGGAAGATAAATCCAAAGGAAATTTATGGTTAGTAAGTAGTGATGGAAGTAAGCATCATAAACTAACCTCTAGAGAAGCAAATGAAGGAGGCGCGAGGTGGTCGCCCAATGGAGATCGTATTGCCTTTGTAAGTAGTGAAGGTGATGAGGGGAGTGAAATTTATGTGTATTGGACTGCTTCAGGTACAGTAGCTAAGTTAACACAGTTAGAAAATGGTCCATCTAATTTGGCATGGTCTGCAGATGGAAAACAACTTGCTTTTACCATGAAAGTCAATGGAAAATCACCAGTGTTGGCAAAGATGCCTCCAAAGCCGAAAGGAGCAAAATGGGCGAAGCCACCTAGAATTACTGACCGATTAAAACATGAAGCAGATGGAGTTGGTTACTTAAAACCAGGGTATACACATATTTTTGTACTCCCTGCTGATGGAGGAACACCTCGACAGTTAACAGAGGGGCCCTACAATCATGGTAGTAATCTATCTTGGTCACCAAAGAGTGATAAGATTTACTTTTCTGCAAATAGAAATCCGAATTGGGAATATGAATTCAGAAATAGCGAAGTATATGCCATTAATACAAGTACTAGTTTGGTGCAAACCCTTACGGATAGGAATGGTCCAGATAGCTCACCAAAATTATCTCCCGATGGAAGTATGATTGCCTATATTGGTTATAAAGATAAGGTACAAACATATCAGACTAGGAAGTTACAAGTAATGAATAGTGATGGTTCCAATAAGCGAGTTGTTTCTGCTAAGTTGGACCGAAGTATTTCCTCTGCTGTTTGGGCTAGTGATGGAAAAGGATTGTACATTCAATACAACGATTTGGGATTAACTAAGTTGGGGTATATGAGTTTGAGCGGTAAATTGACTAAGATTGTTGATAACGTTGGTGGAACTACTTTAGGAAGACCTTATGCCAGTGGGAGTTTTTCGGTGTCATCAAATAATAAAATTGCGTATACTATTTCCTATCCAGATCGCCCAGCCGATGTGGCTTTGGTAGATAAAAAGAATAAGCAGCCAAAAACGGTAACTGAGTTGAATGAAGATTTGCTCGGCTTTAATTTGCTGGGTGCTGTAGACGAAATTTCATATAAGTCCTCCATAGATGGACGTGAATTACATGGATGGATTGTATATCCCCCCAATTTTGAAAAACGAAAAAAGTATCCATTGATTGTGGAGAATCATGGTGGACCTATTCTTAATTATGGTCCGTTTTTTTCTGCTGAGATTCAATTATATGCTTCGGCTGGGTATATGGTTTTTTATCCTAATCCACGCGGAAGTACTAGTTATGGAGAGGAATTTGGAAACCTACTTTATAACAATTATCCTGGTGAAGATTACCAAGATGTGATGGATGGAGTGGATGCCGTAATTGCTAGAAGAAAGGTGAATCCAGAAAAGTTGTATGTTACTGGAGGTAGCGCAGGTGGAATTATGACAGCATGGATTATAGGTAAGAACAATCGTTTTAAGGCGGCTGTAGTTGCTAAGCCAGTAATGAATTGGATTAGTAAAACATTGGTAGCCGATAACTATTACAGCTATGCAGATACAAGATATCCAGGGCAGCCATGGGAGAATTTTGAGAATTACTGGAAGTTTTCACCCATTTCTTTAGTGGGTAATATTGAAACACCAACCATGGTGATAGTAGGTATGAACGACTTACGGACTCCGCCAAGCGAGGCTAAGCAATTATATCATGCATTAAAACTTCGGAAAAAAGAAACTGTATTGGTTGAAATTCCTGATGCCTCTCATAGCATAGCCAATCGTCCTAGTAACTTAATTACGAAAGTAGCCCACACGTTGGCTTGGTTTGAGAAGTATAAGTAAGAAATTTATAGAATTAAAATAAGCCGATTTTTGACTTTAATCTGTGTTTGGGTACCAGTCCAATTTAATAACCTTTACTTCCCTACCAACACTAGATTTTTTAATCCACCCTTGAAAGGTGTTAATATTACTCATGCCTTCGCTTCCTCGATAATGGTATGGGTAAACAACTTTGGGTTTAAATTCGACCACGGCTTTTGCAGCTTGAAGTTCGGTCATGGTGTAGGGAAGGTTCATACAAACAAAAGCTACGGCGATATTTTTTAAGGCTCTCATTTCTGGGATGTCTTCTGTGTCACCTGAAATATAAACACGTTTGCCATCCTTTTCAATCACGTAACCGTTTCCACGACCTTTGGTATGAAACTTTAATGCTTCTTCTCGCAAATTGTACATGGGAATCGCTTCTACACTAAAGCCGAAACGGTCTTTAAATTCACCATTGTTAAGGACATCTATTTGAGCATCGAATTCGATAGGGAGTTTGTCAGCAACGGCTTGAGGGACTATAATCTTCGTTTTAGCGGTGCTCACCGCTTGGAGTGTTTCTATATTTAAATGATCTCCATGAATATCTGTAACTAAAATAAGATTGGGAGAAGAATGTCCTTCAAAGGCGGCAGATCCACCTACTGGATCAACATAAATAGTTGCTCCGTCCCATTGAAGCACCATAGTAGCATGAGAAATAGGGTATACTTCAAATTCTTTAACGATTGGAATTTCAACAGTTGTTTCTAGCGTTTTAGTGGCTTCTTCTATAATTGGAGTAGTTGTAGTTTCGGACTTGGATACTACTACTTTTTTGTCGTTTTTACAGCCTGAAAGAATTGCTAACAGGCTAAAAGCAAGAATGATTCGTGACATAGTTCATTTTTTTTATGAAGGTACTAATTCCTTTTTTCTGAAACAATTTATAAAGGAAAGTCCATTTTAATATTACTCCGTTTATATGGAACGTCAGTTTCTTGTTCTACTTCAACAAAACCATATTTTCTATATAGATAAATAGCATTTTCTAACAGGGTATTGGAATAGAGAAATAGTTTTTTGAATTTATGTTCTTGGGCAAAATCGATACAGTGTTGCAGTAATTGCTGTCCAATCTTTTTACCTCTTTGATCTATTTGTACGGCCATTTTTGTGAGTTCGAAGGCACCATCTCCACGCTTCATGAGCGCTACGGTACCGATGGCTTCATTGTTTTCAACGGCAAAGAAAATATGACCACCTTCATTCAGAATATATTCATATGGATTACTCAGTACTTCTCGATCAAAACCTTCTACATAAAAGTAAGTTTCCAACCATTCTATGTTGAGGTCGTAAAATACTTGAGCATATTGGGGTTTGAAATGAGTAATCGTTATTGATTGTTCTTCATTCATATTGGCTAGAATTACTTTGGCAAATTCACCAGATTTAATAGCTTCTTCAAAACGATCAATATGTTCTAAAAGAGAATTGGCTGGTTGTTGTGTAAATTGTTTAACTGCTTTATCCATGCAACGCCATAACGGTTGTACTCTTTCATAAAGTATAGTGCCTTTTGGTGTCAATGAAATAATTTTTTTTCGCTTATCGATGGTGTCCACCTCCAATTGTACCAAACCTTTTTGTAATAATTTAGTTATGGTTTGCGTTACTGCAGGTTGAGAGGTTTGTAATGATTCACGTAGGACAGTATTGGTAATGGTCTCGACATTTGCAATGCGATGAAAAGCTGGAAATAAATATGGGTCAAATTCAAGGCCATAATGCTTATAAATAGGTATGATTGTCTTCATTAACAATTCACTGACACGTTTCATACGTGAGCCCAAACTCAATTCTCCAAGTACCTTTATTGAATCCATATAAATATTTATATAAGCAGTTATGTAAATATATAAAACTATGGATAAATGACTCTATAGTTTATAAATTTTATTGCAATAAAGAGATGATTTGAAAATATTGCGGACGCAATAACTCTTTACATCTTACTATCAATATACTCAATAGTTTCTTGTTCAATAGCGACAGCCGATTCGTAAATACTTTTGGCTTTGGTAAGTACGTTGTCAGCAAAATCTCGATCCTTAATATCTTTAGCATTAATCCGAGCGTTGAAATAAGCCCCCACCACAGCAGTTTTAGCGCAGAGAATACCCACAGCAGAATCGGATAGAGAACTTTGCAGCCCATCGGTAAGCATGGCCTGCATCACTTCCATCGAATTGTGAGCCGTTTCCATCACTTGAAGCGGAATTTCGGTGGCATATTTGGTTGCGTCCTCGATAGCCGCTTTGCGAGCTTCTATTTCAGCATCACTTCCTTTAGGCATTCTGAATCCGTCAATAATTTTGTTGAAAGCATTGGTATCTTCATCTACCAAGTACAGTAATCTATTTTTATAGACCTGCCCTTTTTGCGCCCATTCAGAATAAAACTCCCATTTGTCGTCCCAACCTGCTTTGTGCGCAGATAGGTTTGCAACCATAGTTCCTAATGAAACACCTAGGGTACCAACGTAAGCTGCAATAGAACCACCCCCAGGTGCCATAGACTCACCAGCAGTTTCATCGGCAAAATCATCTAGCTTGAAGTCGACTAATTTTTTCTCTTCGGAAATGAGCATGTACTCAATAATCTTTTCTTGTGGGTTGAATGGCTTCAGGTCATCTAGTCCCATAGACTTCACGGCAATCTTAATTTTTTCAGCTTCAGAAACACCTAAAGAGCGTTGCTGTTTGATAAGAAAATAATCGGCAGCATCCAGCATGGCTTTTAATGGGACTAATCCTACTAATTCAGAGCCAGTAACGCGCATGCCTCTGACTTCGGCAGCTTTGCAACTCTCATCAAAGGCAATATGCAATGGCGTAATGGAAATATTGGTAAGATTGTACGAAATTTGCGCAATTCCATATTCTTCAATATACCAACCAATTCCTTTTACAGCTTTTAACTTCCCTGGAACCCGAAGTGGCTCCCCATCTGCGCCCATCATTTTTTTACCAGTGATAGGATTACCTTCTCTTTTAATACGTCCAGCTTCGCGAATGTCAAAAGCAATGGCATTGGCTCTTCTTGGAGAAGTGGT
>JAESTG010000169.1 GCA_016763715.1 Flavobacteriaceae bacterium | reverse complement strand
GATGGCTGGAAAGATAAATACCGTGCTTTAGCCAACAAACACGAAGGCATGATTAGTTTCTACAATGTAGATATACAATATGATTTAGCCGAAATGGAGGATGAGTTCTTTGAATCTATAGAGATTTTGAAAGAACTTAAATTTATTGATAGCGAAGAATTTTTGAGTCAGGCGTTAAAAAGTGGTAAAACCATTTTAGCCGAAGGTGCCCAAGGCTCATTACTTGATATTGACTTTGGAACCTATCCATTTGTCACCTCTTCAAACACCACAGCAGCTGGAGCATGTACTGGTCTTGGTATTGCCCCAAACAAAATTAAAGAAGTGTATGGCATTTTTAAAGCCTACACCACTCGTGTAGGGTCTGGCCCATTCCCTACCGAATTATTTGACGAAGTAGGTATTAACATGGCTAAAATAGGAAATGAGTTTGGCGCTGTTACTGGAAGACCAAGACGTTGCGGATGGTTAGATTTAGTAGCGCTAAAATACACTTGTGAAGTGAATGGAGTTACTCAATTGATGATGATGAAAGGCGATGTGCTTAGTGGATTCAATAAGTTGAAAATTTGTACCGCTTATAAATATAAAGGAGAGACCATTAAACATTTACCCTTCAATATAGAAGAAAAGAATGTGACTCCTATTTATACCGAAATGAAAGGCTGGAAGGAAGACCTTACTAAAATGAATGACAAATCTCAATTTCCGAAAGAATTAAATGATTATATCCGCTTTTTGGAAGCAGAATTAGAAATTCCTATCAAAGTAGTCTCAGTTGGACCAGATAGAACACAGACCATTCATAGATAGTATGATATTTTAAATAACAACAAATGGCAATTCTCAAATGAAAGGGTTGCCATTTTTTAATATACCATTGGTAACCTATTTTCAGTATAATTAGTATACTTGCTTTTTGAAACACACCAGTAACATATTTCTATTGTTCCTTTTCTTTGGTTTTTTTGCCCAAGGACAAGTCACCATTATTGATACAACTAAAACGACCAAAGTATTGGTTAAGTCAGGTTATTTTGAAAAAAAACCAGAGTTTCCAGAAGCCATAATCTATACTATGGATGATGAAGGGCAAGTATATATTGTGCATGACGGAGTAGAAATGTGGTGCAACCAAGCCTATGTATATTATAAAGACAACTTCGTAAAAGCCTATGGCGATGTTCGTATTGAGCAAGGTGACTCAATTCAAATGAAAAGCAACTATGCAGAGTATAATGGAAATACCTCATTTGCTTTTGCCAGTGGTGATGTGGTTTTAACAGAACCATCCACAACGCTACGAACCGACACTCTTTATTTTGATCGCATCAAACAACAAGCATATTATCGCTCTGGTGGAACCGTGAGAGATACAGCAAGTGTTCTTACAAGTAGGATTGGTCGTTACTTTGCGGAAAGTAAAAAATATCAATTTTTATCCAATGTTAAGATTATAAATCCAAAGTATACTGTAAATTCTAATCAATTGGATTTCTATTCTGAAACAGGAAGTGCTTATTTATACGGTGAGTCTACCATTGTTAGTGAAACAAGCACTATTTATTGTGAACGTGGTTATTATGACACCCGAGGTGATACAGGTTACTTTGTTAAAAATTCACGTATCGATTATAACAACAGGATTCTATTTGGTGATAGTATTTACTTCGATAGAAATAAAAGTTTTGCTTCAGCCACCAATAACGTTAAACTATTAGATACAATCAATCAAAGTATTATCCGAGGCCATTATGCCGAAGTATTTCGTGATAAAGATTCTGTATTTATTACCAAACGAGCGGTTGCTATTGCATTGCAAGAAGGTGATTCGGTATATGTGCATGCAGATACTCTGAGAGTGACAGGAAAACCAGAAAATCGAGTCATAAAAGGGTTTTACAGAGCTAGAATGTTCAAACGCGGACTAGAGACCGAACAACCCACCAGTGGTAAATGTGATTCTATTTTTATAGATCAAAGAATAGGAATTACGAAACTAATTCGAGAGCCAGTTTTATGGAGCGGAGAGAATCAAATAACTGGAGACACCATTCACCTACTCAACAACAAAGTCACAGATGAACTCGATACGTTGAAGGTTTTCAATAACGCTTTCTTAGTGCAAAAAGACAGTGCTGGCTACAATCAAGTAAAAGGAGAGCGACTTATTGGTTTATTCACAAACAACCAATTGGATACGATCAATATTATTAAAAACAGTCAGGTAATCTATTACTTCAGAAATGATGCTGGTGAACTAGTAGGTATTAACAACACCAGTTCGAGTACCATCCAATTGTATCTCGAAGAGCAGCAGGTAATTGGCATGCGATTCCTTAAAAAAGTACCTGGAAAGGTATATCCTGAAAGTGATTTCCCTGAAAATGCTCGTATCCTGCCTGGTTTTATTTGGCGAGGCGATGAACGCTTATTAAAAAAAAGTGATTTATTCAAAGGGAAACCTGCCCCCATTCTTCCGAAGATAAAAGGAATACCACTGCCGGAAGATGAAGGCGATTTCTTTGATGAACCAGAAGATGATGATGACTTAAAAATCTCAGATTATTCCAAATTAAAGCCAGAAGATTTAAAAAACAGAGAGGATGACCCCAAATTCCGCACAAAGGAATCGGATTCCTTAGAATTGAACGACAAAAAGATATTTCCAAAGAAAAAAGACAATTGACAAAATGCGGTCCGATTTCCTAAAATACCAAGCCCAGACTACTCCACACCCGTTGGCGATGGAAATATCACATGCAAAAGGTTCCTATATATATGATATCGAAGGAAATGCCCATTTGGACTTTGTGGCAGGGGTTTCGGCATGCCCACTAGGGCATGGGCATCCACGTATAGTTCAGGCGGTTAAAGATCAAATGGACCTATATGCTCATGTGATGGTATATGGAGAATATGTCCAACAGCCAGCTGTGGCATTATCAAAACTTTTAGCAGAAAACCTTCCTCCATCATTGGACACCACCTATCTTGTAAACAGTGGCACAGAAGCTATTGAAGGAGCATTAAAGTTGGCCAGACGTGCCACAGGTAGAACCGAACTACTATATGCCAATCGTGCTTATCACGGGAATACCATGGGAGCCATGAGTGTGATGGGGTTTGAAGAACGGAAAACTCCTTTTCACCCCCTTCTCCCCGACTGCCATCCCATTTCTTTTAATTCTGAAGAGGCCATTGCTCGAATTAATGAAGATACGGCTGCTATTATTTTAGAAACCATACAAGGTGGTGCTGGTTTCATTCTTCCGCAACACAACTTTTTAAGTAAGGTAAAACAACGCTGTAAAGAAGTGGGAGCCTTGCTTATTTTGGATGAAATTCAATCAGGTTTCGGGCGTACGGGAAAGCTGTTTGGTTTTGAACATTTTAATGTAGTTCCAGATATTTTGGTGATGGGAAAAGGCATGGGAGGTGGATTACCTATTGGTGCTTTTACAGCTTCTCACAACTTAATGTCCTTATTAATGGATCAACCCAAACTAGGACATATTACCACTTTTGGGGGAAATGCTGTAATAGCTTCTGCAGCACTAGCAACACTTCAAGAAATTACAGAAAGCAATTTAATAGCCGAAACTTTAGAGAAAGAGGAACTATTCAGATCCTTGCTTCAACATCCACTCATTAAGGAAATTCGCGGAAAAGGGTTGATGTTAGCCCTCATGTGTAAGTCTACAGAAATTGCTTCCGAAGTAATACTTCAATGTAAAAAACACCATTTGATACTTTTTTGGCTTCTTTTTGAGTCACGAGCAATACGTATAACACCACCACTTACTATCTCCACAGTGGAAATAAAGAAAGGCTGTGCCATATTGACGGGTGTTTTAGACAAAATACTAGAGAATGGTTTACGGTAAATAGTCCCGGCATACAGTTTTTAAAACTCCACCACCATTCTCGTATTTAACTACGTAGCAACTAATTACCACCTAAAAATTGCTTTTAAACACTATTTTTTACCACTACTCACCTAGTCCTTACCCTGTTAATAACGGTGTTAACAACAAAAAGGGCATGACTCTTGAAACCTGTATTACATTAGTATCTTTAATTTGAAGAAACAGTTAAAATGATGCATATGCATTTAAGCCCTAACGAGCATAACAACTTTTCGCTTTCCCGTTTTGAATCCATGTTAAAAACTAATGATGTGTACTTTTTCGACTCCGAAGAGTTCGAAGAAATAATTCATCATTATCTGGAAAACGGTAAAGTAGCTCTTGCCAAAAAAGCTACCAAGCTTGGGTTAGAGCAGCATCCTACTGCAACAAGTTTAAAGTTGTTTCAAGTAGAAATGTTCATTTTTGAAAACGAATTAGATACTGCAGAGTCCCTTTTGGATGATTTATATGTCTTAGAGCAATCCAATGAGGAGATTTATATCCAAAAAGCCAATATTTACTCTCGTAGAGATGAGCATGCTAAAGCCGTTAGCTTACTTCAAAAAGCCCTAGAAATTACAGACGATAAGGCAGACGTTCTCTCACTTTTGGGAATGGAGTATCTCTTTATGGAAGATTTTGAAAATTCTAAACGTTACTTTATTCAATGTTTGGAACAGGACGAACAAGATTATTCTGCCCTTTACAATATAATATATTGCTTTGATTATTTAGAACAGCATGAGGCTGCAATAGATTACCTCAATGAATACCTAAATATGAATCCTTATTGTGAAGTAGCTTGGCATCAAGTTGGAAAGCAATATTTTATTCTGAAAGATTACCAAAAAGCATTAGCTGCATACGACTTTGCCATCATTAGTGATGATTGTTTTATAGGTGCATATTTGGAAAAAGGTAAGGTTTTAGAAAAATTGAAAGAGTATGGATTAGCTATTGAAAGCTATTCCATAACCCTAGGACTTGACGACCCCACTTCTTTTGCGCTACTGCGCATTGGTAAATGCTATGAAAGATTAGAAAATAAGGAACTGGCAATTCAGTTTTACAATAAATGCGTAGAAGAAGACCCGTTGTTAGACAAAGGTTGGATTGCAATAACCGATTTCTACTTTAGAGAGAGAAATTATCAAAAAGCATTTTATTACATAGAAAAAGCGATCAATATTGACAGTGAAAATGTACTCTATTGGAAACGCTATGCCAAAATTAGCAGACGATTAAATCTCTTTGAAGAAGCCGAACATGGTTATCGAAAAAGTATAGAACTGGGAAACTATGAAATAGAAACGTGGCTTTCTCGTGGTGATATACTACTCGAACTTGGGGAATATGATGCCGCTATTAAAAATTTATTGCAAGCAGTAGAGTTTTATCCAGAAAATGCAGAGATTGAATATCGACTTGCCGGATTGTATTATAAACTGCTTGAGGATAATAAAGCGGAGTTCCACTTAAAAAATGCCTTAAATTTGGATGATGAATTTTCATTGATTATTGAAGAGTTGTTTCCTAAAGTATTCAGGAAACAAAGGGTTCAGCAATT
>JAESTG010000168.1 GCA_016763715.1 Flavobacteriaceae bacterium | reverse complement strand
CAAAACTAAGTCGTCCCTTCTTATTTTATATGAAAAACGACGTTGTACACCTTTGAAACTATCTAAAGCCTCGGGCAAACATGGGGTTGGGGTTCCCGCTGAAATAGCCATACCCAAGGCTGTGATAGCATTATGTAGATTGTGATGTCCTGTTAGAGAAAATCGCAATCCTTTTATCAACTCGGTTGGAGTTTTTAGATCGAATAAATAGCTTCCGTTATCAATTGTAACATTTTGTGCTTGGTAATCAGCTTCTTCTTCAATGGCAACCGATTGCCCTTCCAATGGCAATCCCTTTTTAAAAAATAAATTTTCTTTCTTCGGAACTAATTGTGCAAACTCTTTAAATGATGATTCCAACGAAGATGAGTCTCCGTAAATATCCAAATGATCGGCATCCATAGAAGTAACACAGGCAATATCTGGACTTAGTTGAAGAAAGGATCTGTCAAATTCATCGGCTTCTACTACCGTTATTTCCGTTCCTTTACTTATAAAATTTGAATTATAGTTTTCGGCTATTCCACCAAGAAAGGCAGTCACTGGCATGTTACATTCTGCCAAAAGATGCCCTAATATGGCAGATGTTGTTGTTTTTCCATGGGTTCCAGCTACGGCCAAACAAAGAGTATCTCTGGTTACCTCACCCAACAA
Organism: Flavobacteriaceae bacterium; assembly: GCA_016763715.1. The sequence goes on along the minus strand of JAESTG010000168.1, from coordinate 6,535 downwards.
TTTAGCTCTTTTGATAACTGTATATCCTTCCGAAGTAAAAAACCGTAAAATATTACTAGACGACGGAATGGCTGGTGTATAAACTACCAAAGTGTTTTGAGGATTAATTATAGAAATATCCACTTCACTAACTGCATCAATGAATGTAATATCTATACCTTCTTGAACAAGTTCATCGGTTAGTTTGGTAGAAGTCTTATCATAACCAAAGACCGTTTTACCAAGCAATTTCACATAACGAGCTAAGGCACTCATACCTATGCCACCTACGCCAACGAAGTAAATATTTTCTATGTCTTTAAAAATACTCAATATCTTATTTTATGGTATTAATAATTTCTCAATCTCTGCCACGATATCCTTGGTTGCATTTGGTTTGGCAAGTTTTTTTATGTTCTCCGATAATCGTTCCCGCATGGCCTCATCATGAAGCAAGCCTTCTAAAACTATCTCAAAATTTTGATCGGCATCACTTTCCTTTAAAAGAATAGCCGCATTCTTTTCTGAAATAGCTAGAGCGTTCTTAGTTTGATGATCTGCTGCCACGTTAGGCGATGGAATAAAAATAACTGGTTTTCCAACCAAACATAATTCAGATACAGATAATGCCCCCGCTCGTGATATAATCACATCGGCTGCGGCATATGCCAAATCCATTCGGTTTAAAAAGGCATGTACTTGTACATTTTCGGTAGCCTTATCCTTGTAACTTTCATGGTAGTATTTTCCACATTGCCATATTACTTGTACCTCTTCATTATCAAAAAAATTCAAAGCTCCATCTATCAGTTCATTGATCTTCCTAGCTCCTAGACTACCCCCTAGTACTAAGAGCGTTTTCTTATCTTTTTTCAGATTAAAAAAAGCCTGAGCCTCTAGTTTTTTATTAGAAATATCTAGTAAATCTTGCCGTACGGGGTTACCCGTGAGCAGTATCTTTTTAGCCGGGAAAAAAGCCTCCATGCCATCATAAGCTGTGCAAATGCGTTGTACTTTATTGCTCAACCATTTATTGGTAATACCCGCATGACTATTTTGTTCCTGAATTAAGCAAGGCACCTTTCTATTTGAAGCAACTCTTAATAACGGAGCACTTCCATAACCGCCTGTACCAATTGCCACATTAGGTTTAAAGCGCTTTAAAATTCGTTTCGCCTTCCATAAACTCGACACCAATTTAAAAGGAAACATCAGGTTTTTAATATTTAAACTTCGTTGTAGTCCAGAAATCCATAAACCTTCAATAGCATATCCTTCCTGTGGCACCTTCTCCATTTCCATACGATCCTTGGCGCCAACAAAAAGAAACTCAGCGTCTGGGTAACGCAACTTCAACTCGTTGGCAATCGCAATCGCAGGATAAATATGACCGCCAGTCCCTCCTCCCGAAATGATAAACTTATATGTTGACTCCTTTGTTTTGATAACTTTTTTTTCTGAATTAATTAATACATATGTATTTTAAATCGTTTGACTTAATATATCCAATGGATTCTCTTCTTTATCTTCTGCCAATTCTACTTCTCGTTTAGCACTAACACTTAAGATCATTCCCAACGCTAAGCAAGTCATCCAAATGGAGGTTCCTCCACTACTAATTAAAGGCAATGTTTGTCCTGTTACAGGGAACAATTCTACCGCAACAGCCATATTAATGAGTGCTTGAAAAATAATTGGAAGACCAATTCCAACTACAAGTAGCTTTCCAAAAAAGGTGGTGCATTTATACACCACAATTACCAACCGAAAAAGCAATAGCAAATACATGAGCAATAAAAATATAGCGCCAATCATTCCAAACTCCTCAACAATAATTGCATAAATAAAATCGGATGACGACTGTGGTAAAAAATTCTTTTGAACACTTTTACCTGGACCTAAACCAGTTATACCACCAGAGGCAATTGCAATTTTGGCCTTTTCAATTTGGTAATCGGCTTCGGTATCTTCACCATCAATATAATTTGTAATTCTATTTTCCCAAGTATTCACTTTAACAGTGAGAGAGTTAATATTTGACACCTTTGCAAACCCGATAAATAGGAATACGCCCAAAAGCCCCATCCCGAAGATAATCACCAAATAACGTAAAGGATATCCCCCAATAAATACCAAGACCACTACCATTGTAAAAATAATTGCTGCCGTAGAAAAATTCGCTGGAAGTATCAAACCTAATACCAAGAATACTGGCAACCATAGTGGTAACAGCGTTTCTTTGAAAGTGACATTCACATCCTTAATTCGTGATAAATAACGAGCAACATAGGCCATTAATACCACGGCTGCCAAAGTAGAAGTCTGAAAAGTCACACCAACAAAAGGCACTCGTATCCATCTACTCGCATTGGCCCCTTCTATAGTCACCCCTTGACTTAAAGTGATAAGCAGCAAAATAATCACCACCGGCATGGCAATGATTGAGAGCCCTCTAAAATAGAAATACGGAATTCTATGAACTCCATATAAAATAGCAAAGCCTAAAAGAAGGTGCGCGAAATGTTTCAACAGAAATGGTAGTGTACTTCCATCATTATAGAGATACGCAAGATTACTACTCGCACTATATACTGGCAAAAAGGAAAATAGCGCCAACAAGGCGACCACAGCCCATATGGCTTTATCTCCTTTTAAGTTGCTAAATACTTTCCTCATTGCGTTACTTTAAAATTTAAATTATAGATTTCGAACAGCCTCTTTAAACTGTCTCCCTCTGTCTTCATAGTTTTCAAATAAATCGAAACTTGCACATGCAGGAGACAATAAAACATTATCACCACGTTTAGTCAAACGATAGGCCACTTGTACGGCATCTTTCATAGAATGCGCTTCAACCATTATATCTACAATATTTCCAAAAGTGTCTATGATCTTCTCATTCGAAAACCCTAAACAGATAATAGCCTTTACCTTTTCATTGACCAATGGAAGTAATTCACTATAATCATTTCCTTTGTCTACCCCTCCAACAATCCAAACGGTTGGTGCCTGCATGCTATCCAATGCATAAAAAGACGCATTAACATTGGTAGCCTTGGAGTCGTCAACATACTTCACATTATTTATTTTAAGTACATCCTCCAGACGATGTTCCACTCCTTGAAAATTTTCCAAAGATTGACGAATAGTTTCTTTTCGAATACCTAAAAGAGTAGCTGCCATAGAGGCTGCCATTGCATTTTTAGTATTATGTTGTCCTTTTAATCCTAGTGAAGCGATTGGCATAGTGATTTGTTTGTTACTTATTATTATTATTATATTTTTATTTTTTATAAAAGCCCCTTCTGAAAGCTCATGGAGCAACGAAAAGGGTAATTTTTGAGCTTTGATTGGGTGGTTCAATAACCACTCTTTAATAACTTCATCGTCATAGTCGTAAATGAAAAAATCATCTGCCGTCTGGTTTTTTGTTATTCTGAACTTAGATGCGATGTACTTTTCATATTGATAGTCATATCGATCCAAATGATCTGGACTTAAATTGGTAAGCACAGCTATATGAGGTGCAAACTTCTCTATTCCATCCAACTGAAAACTACTGAGTTCCAACACGTAATTCTCATAGTTTTCTTCGGAAACCAAGGCTGCAAAGCTTTTTCCGATGTTTCCTCCCAAACCAACGTTCAATTCGCCTTCTTTCAATATAAAATTCGTTAGCGACGCTGTTGTAGTCTTTCCATTACTGCCCGTTATACCAACAATCTTGGCATCCGTATAAGGAGCGGCAAATTCAATTTCAGAAATCACCGAAATACCTTTGGCTCTCAATTTCACCACTATCGAAGCAGAATCTGGAATTCCTGGGCTTTTCATTACGACATCGGCAGTAAAAATCTTCTCCTCCGAATGCATCCCTTCTTCCCAATCAATCTCATTATGTATAAGAACTTGTTTATGTTTTTCAGCTATCCTACCGAAATCGGATAAAAACACTTGCCAATCTTCCTTTTTCCCAAGTAGCGCAGCACCAACTCGACTCTCTCCTCCTCCTAGTATGACTAGCCTTTTACTCATTTATCTTTTTTGAAGTGAATACTCTTACACTTCATTACCTTATCTAATCTTCAATGTGATAATCGTTAGAACCGCCAGAAATATTCCTACAATCCAAAATCGAGTCACAATCTTACTTTCGTGAAACCCACCCTTCTGATAATGATGATGCAGCGGAGACATTTTAAAAATTCTCCTACCCTCACCAAATTTCTTTCGGGTATACTTAAACCAACCTACTTGCAACACAACCGATAAATTTTCCATTAAGAAAATTCCACAAAGAATTGGGATGAGCCATTCCTTTCTAATTGCAATGGCAATCACCGCAATAATTCCACCAATAGTTAAACTCCCTGTATCTCCCATAAAAACTTGAGCAGGATAGGCGTTATACCACAAGAACCCGATGAGAGCTCCCACAAAAGCCATAATAAAAATGGTGAGTTCACCCATGTTTGGGAGATACATGATATTGAGATAATCTGAAAAAATTACGTTCCCCGAAACCCATGCAAACAACGCCAGAGTAACAGCAATAATTGCCGATGTACCAGCTGCCAAACCATCAATACCATCAGTTAGATTAGCCCCATTAGACACTGCCGTGATAATAAAAATTACAATAGGAATAAAAATGAGCCAAGCATATTTTTTATAGTCCTCATCAATCCAAGTGATAAGTTTTTCATAATTGATTTCATTTCCACTCACAAACGGCATGGTAGTAAGCAAAGTCTTTTCAGCATCATTAAATACTTTCCCCCCTTCCACAGTGACTATTTCTTGACCAGTTACTGAATCTACCTTCTCAGTCTTTACCGTAATATCTGGATGAAAAAACATCGTAAGACCTACAATAATTCCTAAGCCAACTTGCCCTATTACTTTGAACTTTCCTGGAAGCCCAGCTTTATCATTTTTAAACTTCTTGAGATAGTCATCTAAAAACCCGATAGCTCCCATCCAAAGAGTCGTGACCACAAGCATAATGACATAAATATTGTCCAATTTGGCAAATAAGAGTACTGGAACCAATGTTGCCAAAATGATTATAATCCCACCCATAGTTGGTGTTCCAGCCTTTTCCACTTGTCCTTCCAAACCCAAATCACGAATGGTCTCTCCCATCTGCTTTCGTTGCAAAAACCTAATAATCTTCTTTCCCCAAACTGTCGCGATTAAAAGTGAAAAAATCGCAGCCATAGCAGCTCGAAAGGTTATAAATTGAAACAAACCTGCTCCAGGTACATCATAAGTTCTATCAAGAAAATCAAACAAATAGTAGAGCATATTATTTATTTAGGGCTGTTAGTAGTTCGTTTACAATTTTATAATCATCAAAATCTTTTCTTTCTCCATTTACTTCCTGATATGTCTCATGTCCTTTTCCAGCAATCAAAATAATATCACCATCCTCTGCCATCTGACACGCTCTTTTTATTGCTTGTTTTCTATTGGTTATGGACAATGTTCTTTTAAAGTGCTCTGCAGGAACTCCACCTTCAATTTGTTCGATAATGGTATCTGGATTCTCCGAACGTGGGTTGTCACTTGTAAAAATTACCTTGGTACTAAGCTGAGCGGCTATTTGTCCCATTTTAGGCCTTTTTTCAACATCACGATCTCCTCCACATCCTACTACAGTAATTAACTCTTCATTTCCAGTACGAATGGTATTGATAGTTTCCAAGACATTCTTCAATGCATCTGGTGTATGAGCATAATCAATTATAGCAGTAATGTTCTTAGGCGTAACGTTGTATTGAAAGCGACCGTCCACACTTTCCAATAAACTCATATGCCGTAATATTTCAATAGACTCCAGACCAAGTAATTGAGCCGTGGCATAAATAGACAACAGATTGTATGCATTGAAACTTCCAATAAGTTTCACCCACAATTCGTCGTTGTTTATTTTCAGAAGCAAACCACTAAATTGATTTTCTAAAATTTGAGCTTTATAATCGGCCAAGGTTTTTAGAGCGTACGTATACTTTTTTGCTGAAGTATTCTGAAGCATCACTGGACCATTCTTGTCATCAATATTTACAAGTGCAAAAGCTTGTTTTGGAAGCTGATCAAAAAACAATTTCTTGACATCACGATATTCCTTGAAGTCCTTGTGATAATCCAAATGATCGTGAGAAAGGTTTGTAAATACGCCACCCACAAACCGAAGCCCTTCTGTACGCTTTTGATGAATTCCGTGCGAGCTCACTTCCATAAAACAGAATTCAACACCAGCATCCACCATTTCTTGTAAATACCTATTGATTGTCAAACTATCTGGTGTGGTATGAGTGGTTGTATATTCAGTATCACCAACCATAATTTTGATAGTAGAAATTAGACCAACCACATATCCCATATCCTTGAAAAGTTGATATAACAGACTAGAAACCGTAGTCTTTCCATTGGTTCCAGTAATTCCAACCAACTTCAAATTTTCTGAAGGGTTCTCATAAAAGTTGGTAGCCATAAATGCCAAAGCTTGTTGACTATCTGCCACTTGCACATACGTAATACCATTGACAAAATT
>JAESTG010000167.1 GCA_016763715.1 Flavobacteriaceae bacterium | reverse complement strand
TGAAAAGAGTGATAAGTACTAAATATGTGTGTAATGTTTCCAAATGTTTGTTCTGTTCTATGAATTTCCTTTTCAAAAAAGCCGTTATCCACTAAAAACCTCCCAGAACCTTGAATATAGTTTTCTACGGTCATAAATCGTGCTTTATATATACCCGATTTGCTTTTTTCTGAAGGAATTAATTTTGCATCGGGATGAAATAAATATCGCATTAGATCCCAGTCTCGTTCCTCTCCTTTTTCTCCAGAAATAACAGCGTAAAGAGTCTTTATTGTATTGTCTAATGAGCTTACTTTACTTGGGTTGGGTTGCGGAAATTCTTGTGCTTGTGAATTTAAAGAGAAGACTAGGAGTAAGGTGAAAAGATATATTACTTTTTTCATTGGAAGCAATTTTATATAGTTATGACATCTAAACTATAGGTAATTGAAGACTAAGATTTGTGCAATTTTGAATGTGTTCAATTATTCAAATTTATCAATTTATTTCAATTTGATATTTGTAGTATTACAAAAAAAGACTATCGTGGTATTAGTGAGGCAATTTATCTTTCAGTAAACCGTATAAGAATGTGCCGAAAATAGAGGCGATGATTACAATAATAATGGATGAAAACCCTGCGCCTATTAATGTAAACATGGGACCTGGACAAGCACCTGCTAAAGCCCAGCCTAACCCAAAAATAATTCCGCCAAATATATAACGACTAAAACTTTTTGCTTTTGGGAAGAAGACTATTCTTTCTCCATAGAATGACTTTATCTTAAATCGTTTTATTGATTGAATAACAATAATTCCTATTACAAGAGCGGAACCTATAATGCCATACATGTGGAATGACTCAAAACGGAACATCTCATAGATTCGAAACCAAGAGGCAGCTTCAGATTTGAACATAATAATTCCAAAAAGGATTCCAATAACTAGATATATTAGTGTTCTCATTTCTTAAAAGATAAAAGGGAATAATATGTGAACCATAAAAAGGCCACCAATAAAAAAGCCTATTACAGAAATAAGTGATGGTAATTGTAAATCGCTTAATCCAGATATAGCATGTCCCGATGTGCAACCTCCTGCATACCTTGACCCAAAACCTACTAGCAAGCCGCCAATTATCAAGATTGCAATTCCTTTTAGGTTTACAAACTCATTATTTGAAAACAATTCTGTAGGTAAATAACTTTTACCAGCACTTTCGACTCCTAGGTTTTTAAGCGTATCTACTGTAGTTGAGTTTAAGTTTACAGCATCATCAATGGTTAAGAAATTTGAAGCAATAAATCCTCCAATAATAGCGCCTAGTGCTACTACTAAATTCCATTTTTGAGATTTCCAATCAAACCTAAAAAAGTTGACTTTATTACCTGCGCCACACATAGTGCACATAGTTCTTAAATTGGCAGACATTCCAAAGTTTTTGCCTACCATTAGCAACAAAAACATTATTAAGGCAATCATTGGGCCTGCTATATACCATGGCCAAGGGTCATAAATCCAATTCATTATTTTTGTTTAAGGGGCAAAGAAAAATGTTTGCAGTGAGTTTACTGGTAACTTATGTTACACAACGCTTTTTAATTTTATAAAACCATAACTTCTCAAGCAATTTAGGGTAATGAAACAGCTCTGGAAATTGAAAATTTTAGATAAATGTTGATGTGATTTGGGTGTAGGTTTTCAAAATGATAGCGGTAAAAAATAATATCATTAAATAGACTCTATTGAGAGAGAGATAGAGCCTATTTGATAATTATGATGGTTGTTATTCTTGAATTGGTATATTTTTCTTTGCTAAGTACCAAGTCACTTTTTCAATAGAATCATCTTCCAACCTTGCATTTAACTCATCTAGTGATTTTGGCGGAGGAACAATGACTTTATCTCCTCTTTTCCAGTTTAAAGGCATGGCAACTTTATATTTATCTGAAACTTGTAATGCATCCAATGCGCGAAGAATTTCGTCCATATTTCGTCCAACGTTTAAAGGATAGTACATTACTAATCGGATTTTCTTTGAAGGGTCGATAAAGAAGACCGCTCTTACTGCTGCCGTTTCGCTTTCGTTTGGCTGAAGCATTCCATAAAGTTTAGATACTTTCATATCTATATCGGCTATGATTGGAAAATCAAAATAAACACCTGTAGTTTCACGTACGTTTTGCACCCAACCTAAGTGGGCATGAATACTATCTATGCTTAGTCCTAATAACTCTGTATTCAAGGCATCAAATTCAGCCTTGCGAGTAGCAAAACCACTCATTTCTGTAGTGCAAACAGGAGTGAAGTCGGCGGGATGTGAGAACATTACAATCCATTTGTCTTTTGCGAAATTGGACATTTTTATTTTTCCTTTGGTTGTAACTGCCTCAAAATCGGGTGCATTATCACCAATTCTGGGCATTGAAGTTGCTTGATGTAGTTCTAAATTTGTTTCCATAATTATTAAAATCTATTAGTTTTAAATATTTAATAAACTTAAGCTATATAGCACTTAAATACAGTAACTTATGTTACATACAGTGAAAAGAAATTCAGAAAGAATAGTATCTTTTCTTTTTTGGTTTTGTAGCGTGAAATAAAGTTATAATGAATTTATTTATACTTGTAATTGAACAAAGCCCATAAATTTAGAGAGGTGATACCATTAGGTATCACCTCTCTATTTATAACCAAATAATAGAATTATGAACTATACTTTTTCACCCTTCATCATTTTGTTCCAATACAAATAGGGTAACATATATTTTTTAAACATCCAGAGTCTCCAATGCTCTTTTGAAGAGTCGGATATAAACATTCTTTTTAATTTTGGATCTGGAGTGAAATTACCTTGATAATCAAATTCGGCTAGGACCATTTTGCCGTAGTCTGTCACCAATGGGCAAGATGAATAACCGTTGTATGAAAGAGTTCCAAGTTTATTATGTTTTATGAGAAGTGAAATATTATCTACTACAATTGGTGCTTGCTTTCTAATTGCAGCACCGGTTTTGGCTGTTGGTAATGCTGCAACATCTCCTAAACCAAAAATGTTCGGAAACTTATTATGTTGCATTGTGTGATGGTCTACATCCAGCCATTTTGCATCATTTACTAAGGGGAATCCTGAATAAATTTTGGTGCTACAGATGGCGGTGCAGTATGCAACATGTCATAATGAATTCCATACCGATCTCCATCTACTGTAACTTTTACGTTTTTGTAGTTATACTGAAAATTATCATCTATTAGTTTATCATCATCGTCACCAGACATGACAATACATCCTCCTGCTGTTATATCTTTAGCTAATTCGTACCAAGCAATTTGCTTTTCAGAATCAATTGCTACTAATTTATGATGAAAACGTATATTGATATCTTTTCTGTCTATCACCTTCATAAGTGTTTCAGCTATTGGTTTTACACC
>JAESTG010000166.1 GCA_016763715.1 Flavobacteriaceae bacterium | reverse complement strand
GCGGAAACTGATTTGGCTGGAATGCAACGACAGTTTGATTTTGTGACCGATATTAATAAAACCGTAGATAAAGCTCATAAATCCATTAAAAAGATTCGAAAAATTAATGAGCAGTTAGGTGCTTTTCAGAAACAATATAAAGACAACGAACAAGTAAAAGATTTGGTTGAAAAAGCTAAAACCCTAAGCGACCAATTTTCAGAAATAGAAAAGACTTTATACCAAACAAAGAATAGAAGTGGCCAAGATCCTTTAAACTTTCCAATTAAATTAACCAACAAATTAGCGCATTTAAATAGCCTAGTAAGTATGGACGATTTTCCGCCTACCCAACAAGATATTGCTGTAAAGAATGAGCTTTCGCAACAAATAAATACTGAGTTGGTGAAGTTTGATAAATTGATTTCAGATGAAATTGCAAAGTTCAATGCCGAGTTCAATTCTCTAAATCTGAATTACCTTTTTGTAGAAGATGAAAAGTAGAAATTAAAAAAAGGACCCCATTTTAGCTACCTTTGTCACCCTATGGTATATGACTACGTAAAATCGCTTCACCTCATATTTGTAATCACTTGGTTCGCTGGGTTATTCTATATAGTACGGCTATTTATATACCAAATAGAGGCCTCTCAAAAACCTTCTCCCGATAAGGAAATATTAGGAGATCAATTCAAAATCATGGCAAAACGCCTCTGGTATATCATTACCTGGCCATCTATGATTTTGGCCATTGGCTTTGCGGTTTGGCTGCTCATACTTCGACCTTTCTTTATTGCCGATGCATGGATGCAAGTGAAATTGGGGTTTGTGGGACTTTTAATTATCTATCATCTAAAATGTCACAAAATTTTTGCTCAATTGCAAAAGGACGAAGTACGCCATTCATCCAATTTTATGCGTTTGTTCAATGAAGGCGCCACAATTCCACTATTTGCCATTGTTTTTTTGGTTATTCTGAAAAATGCGGTCAACTGGATTTATGGAACCCTAGGCATTATATTGTTTGCCATTTTGATTATGTTGGGCTTTAAATTCTACAAACGCCTTCGTGAAAAATAACTCTGATTCAGGGTTCAGCAATTACAATTGGCTTAATTATTGCTATCTTCCGTAGCATAAAAACAATGCATGAAGCTTAGCAAGTCTCTTCGTTTTCGAATATTTTTATCCATGTTATTATTGGTGGTCGTTGCGTCCATCCTCATTGCTATTGTAACCATTTATCAATACCGTGAGGAAGCCAAAGATTACCACAGAGAGCGACTCCAACGGAAGGAACTTGCCATTACGAAAAACATTGAATATGTTTTAAAAAACACAACGTACCCAGTTGAAACGGATAAAATTCCTCTGATATTTAAAAATAAGATTTACGAAATTAAAGACGTCAACAGACTAGATATTTATCTGTACGACTTGGAAGGGAAACTTCTAAAATCGTCCAAGGCATCTTTTCTGAAAGATACTTCACAAGCGCGCTTACCGAGAACTATTTTAGATGAACTGGAAAACTCTTCAGACAAGCGTTTTCTGGAAAGTTTTGAAGAAGGTGGGCAGAAATACCAATCATCCTATTCATACATTACAGACGCCTCATTTAAACCTTTAGCAATTCTTAACCTTCCTTATATTGAAGACGACGATTTCATTAATAAAGAACTTAAGGAATATTTGTACCGAATGGGCGTAGCCTACTTCTTTACACTACTTGTCGCTATCGCATTGGCTTATTTTCTTTCAAAATACATTACACGATCGCTCAATCATGTAAGCGAAAAAATTAACGAAACACGTCTCAATAAGCGCAATGAAAAAATTACATTGGATGAAAATATGACGCAAGAAATCTCCAATTTAGTATTAGCCTATAACGGAATGATCGATGAGTTGGAAAGCAGTGCTGCACAATTAGCAGCCAATGAACGGGAAGCGGCTTGGCGAGAGATGGCGAAACAGGTAGCACATGAAATTAAAAACCCTCTCACTCCCATGCGTCTAACCGTTCAAAGTTTCCAAAGAAAATTTGACCCCAATGACGAACAAATTCACGAAAAACTAAGTGAATATAGCAATACGCTTATTCAACAAATAGATACAATGAGCTCAACTGCTTCTGCATTCTCCACCTATGCTGATATGCCTGCTCAACAAGATGAGACATTAAACGTAGTTCGAATAACCAAATTGACGCTAGATATATTCAACGAGGATTATATATTTTTCACTTCGGAAGAAAAAGAAATCACTTCAAAATTTGATAGAACTCAACTTATTCGTGTGGTGACCAACTTGATAAAAAACAGCATTCAGGCCATAGAACAAAATCAGCCAGAAAACCCTAAAATTGAAGTACACGTATTCACCGACGGGGATTGGGCGTCCATTACCGTAAAAGATAATGGCAAGGGTATTTCCGAAGAAAACAAAACGAAAGTGTTTGAGCCTAAATTTACAACCAAAAGCAGTGGTATGGGGCTTGGGCTTGCCATGGTGAAAAATATCATGGAGACCTACAATGGAAATATCACCTTCAAATCGGAAGAAGGACTAGGCACAACATTTCGTGTAGACATCCCAAGATACGTGTAGGTTTTTAAGACACCTAGCTTTGAATTACATATTCCTTTAAGTACATTGCGATTATAATCTTCCTAAGACTAGCACCATGAATTACGAAAACATTTTGAGCCATTTTGATAATGGCATCACTACCATAACTATTAATCGTCCATCCAAGTTGAATGCCTTAAACAAGGCTACTATTGAAGAGCTTCATGAGGCTTTTAAAGAAGCCGATAAAGATCGTGGCACCAAAGTAATTATCGTTACGGGTAGTGGTGAAAAAGCTTTTGTAGCAGGAGCTGATATTCGCGAATTTGCTGATTACTCTGTATCTCAAGGAGAGCACTTGGCCGCACAAGGACAGGCTTTGCTATTTGATTTTGTGGCTCATTTATCGACTCCTGTTATAGCTGCGGTTAATGGGTTTGCCTTAGGCGGCGGGCTTGAATTGGCTATGGCTGCACATTTTCGATTGGCAAGTGATAATGCAAAAATGGGACTCCCAGAAGTCTCTCTAGGCGTGATTCCAGGATACGGTGGAACACAACGTTTACCACAACTTATTGGAAAAGGACGCGCAATGGAATTAATCATGTCTGCACAAATGATCGATGCCCAACAAGCACTCCAATATGGATTAGTAAATTATGTCACAACTCCCGAAGAGCTGCTACCACTAACTCAAAAGATTGCGGGTAAAATTATGCGTAATTCTTCCATGGCAATCGCTGCCGCTATCATCGCCATAAATGCGGGTTATGAAGAGGGAGAAAATGGGTTTGACGCTGAAATTACTGCCTTTGGCAAATGCTTCGGCACAGCAGATTTCCAAGAAGGGACACAAGCCTTTTTAAACAAAAAGAAGCCTGACTTTCCAGGTAAATAAGGCCGGCAATTGTTAGTTAAAAACTTCTATGTTTGATATTATCTTAAAAGAGACGGCCAAATGAGACTGCTTTTGATTTCCATTTTGTTATTAATTTACAGTAATCTTTTAGCTCAAGATTTATCTGTATCCACAATTACTAGTGAGATTTTTAATGAAGAAAAATTTAAGACTTCTCTTTTGTTTGCTGAAGAAGATTCTAATGGGGATATTTACATAGTACGGGATTTTCTTTCAAGCTATGCTGCACCTAAAGGATATTATCTAGAGCACTATGACAAGAACCTGAATCTTTTGAAAAAGACATCATTGGAAATAAATAACAGTGAGCTAAGAGGCATGTTTTTGTTTGAAGATGAGGTACGGTTAATAGAATTCAGATATATACAAAAAGAAAAAAGATATGGTTTTGTTGAGCTACAGTTAAAAAAATCTGATTTTTCTATTTCTGAAACGGAATTGATATCGATTGATCGTGCTGAAATAAAAAAATACGATCATTACGGCATTCGGAAAGAACTTGATTTCGGGACCCTCAGGATTTTTAATTTTGGAGATGTAATAATTTCAGAGAACAAGAAAATTTTTGCCCTTCAACTATATAAAAAAGAAAAACGGGGTCTTAGTTTTTATGTAAAAACATTCCGGGCAAATTTTGAAGAATTATAGACACATACAGTTTTCGAAAAAAATTCCAATAAAGGAAATTCACAATCTAAAAAGGTGATTTTAATCCAACAAGTAATACTTGACAACAACGGTAAAATTTACTTGCTGGGAAAACTGTATCCTGACGATGGGATGGTTGAAATAAAAAAAAGAAAACCAAACTATAGCTGCCAATTGGTTCAACTCAGTAAAGACCAGGTTAAGTACGCATCACTTCAATTACAAGATAAATTTGTGAACAGCCTAGCGATGTTAATTGATGGTGAATTCGCTTATTGTTTTGGGTTGTATTCTGATGATTTTGGCAAACTCCTTAAACAGCAGCAACAAGTTGGAACCGTTCGGTTTAAAATTGATAAAAACAACATGTCAATTTCGGATTCAAAATACAGTCTTTTTAAAAAACAATTTCAGTTGGACAAGTATGGCAAGGATAATGAGAAAGGAGCAAAATATGTGACGCTTCGTACGTTCGGTTTTACTGATGACGGTGGAATTATTTTTAACACAGAAGAGTATTCTAGAACCGTAAATTCAACCTATGGTTTAACTACAACTCGGAACGAATATTCGGATATAATGTCCTTTAAAATCGATGCCAATGGAGAAGCAGTTTGGTCCAGAAATATCAATAAGCGACAAAAACCGGAAACAGGTCAGAAATTAGCAACTATTCATTCGCTTCGTTTATTATAGGTAACGGTACAAAAATACTGTTCAATACAGACCCAGAGATTACCCGTATGTCTGATGGTCGTGACAAATTCACGTCAAAATGGCCGTCATCACAGCAAAGGCTCTTTACAGTAACCATTTCGAGTAATGGGATTTATCTTATGAAAGCAATCAATACAACATATCTGTTGAAGCGAAAGCAAATGTTCGTTTTAGTCTGAAGATGAATGAATCAGATTATTTAATTGAAATTGATCACTCTGAAGGACCCCAGATAATTAAATTTTCTTCTATAGGAATTAGTCCAAATTAACTAGGAATTATTCCGATAATAAATTAACTTTGAAGCACCTTCCCGCCTCAAAGTCTTTTATGTCTCATAGTATCAAGGGTCGTGGTGCCCAAAAAAAGATACACAATCGCTTTTTTGAACTCAAACATGAAGTATTGGATGAGTTCCTCAATTTTTGTGAAGCCGAAGGTGAAATAGCCGACCACAATAAAACCAAATATCTTGATGTTTTTCCGAAGACTTTCGTCAATAAAGTAGATAGCCCAGACGTTGGAATGAGCTATTCAGCAAATCCATATCAGGGTTGTGAGCATGGTTGCGTTTATTGTT